>CAYLYN010000162.1:0-10573 GCA_964387565.1 uncultured Rikenellaceae bacterium
ATATATTCCCGTGAATAACTGCTCCACCATTTATGTGCATTCTGAAGATATCCGGCTCCATGGACAAAGACCACTGCTGCCCCATTTTTAGCGTTTCCCGAAGGTTTATATAAGCGGGCCGGTACCATTATACCATCAGATGCCTTAAACCTGACAAACTCTGGCCGGCGCCAGCTATATGACCTGAATCCGCTGGTCTGTGATTCAGTAATCTTAGCAGGAACAGCCTTTTCCCTGTTCTCCATCAGATAAAGCTCCCATGGCCTTGTTGCGTATGATACCCTTAAAGCAAAATATTTCTCGTCGGGAGACAATTCGGCTTCAACACCTCCACCAAAATTTGTCAGTTTAACTTTCGATCCGTCTTTAACTGAAATCCTGTACAACTCCCTTATCCCCGGATCTGTTTCATTTGACAGGCAAAACCAGTATTTCCTGTCTTTCGAAAGCATAGGATTATATATCTCATAATCACCGGTTGTGACAGCTTTCTTCTCACCCGTAAAAACATCAGCGGTATAGAGATGTGAATATCCTGATTCCTCAGACTGGAACCAGATTCTCCTGTTATCAGGCAGCCATGAAGGAGTTCCTCCATACCTTATCCCAGGTCCACCAATCCAGGCCTCATCATGCTGCCTGTCAACAAGCTTAAGTCTGCCGGTACTGATATCGAGAAGCATGATCCAACGGTCTTTATTATCGGTAGAATAAATATCCACGACTGCATTCCTGCCGTCATCTGACCATATTGGACCGTAAATTATAACCTCTCTTTTCTCCGGCTTCTTCGGATCCTTAGAGGGCTTCCTGTAAGCATATTCAATCTTATCGTCTATTCCGGGAATATCCTCAATATTTGCCTTATAAACAGAATCTCTTCTTATGTCATAAATATGAATTAAAGATGAAGATACATTAGGTGATCCTACCTTACTGCGACTCTTTTCCTCTTCGGTGTAACCCGATACTGTAACAAATTCAGGAATAAGAGTTCTCTCATTTTCTACAGAAGAAGATGTGATCCAGGTTATGAAATCTTTCCCCGGACTTAACATGACATTTCTGACACGGTCTGTTCCCGTATAAACTGTTTTGGGCCTTTCGGGCTTGAGGGCCTCATCTTCTTTCTCAGATATCTCCTTAACCTGTTTTCTCTCCTGAAGGACTTTAAATAGCCTCAGCTGGTCTTCATGCAACCACCTGTCATTGTCATTTGAATATGGTTGATCATCTGGTTTTGCCTTGCCGGGCCTGATGTCAGTCAGTTGCTTTATGGCGCCACTTTTGATATCCCAGGAAAAAAGGTTCATTCCTTTATTAAAAACTACAAGGTCTTCCATATGGCTGAAAGCCGGACTACTTTCAGAATCAGTTGTATTTGTAACCTGTGTTATAATACCTGTACCAACCTGCAGCATGTAGATATCCCCATCTTTGGAATAAACCCATTTTGTCCTGGCACGGTTAAACTGCCCGTTTAGTGACGGCATCCCTTTTTTCTCCGGTGTGCTTACCTTAACAGGTACAGGACTGGCTGTGCCGGTTGAGTACAGTGATGGAAGTGTATCCAAATCCGGATTCCAGTTAAAATAAATTTTATTACCTGAAGGAGACCAGTTTATGATCTCCGGAGAATAGCCGGTGAAACGTTCACCTTTCATTATCATCTCAATTGTCAGGGCACTCTGGCTATATGTTACAATTGAATTTGAAAGAATGAGGAGTAGTAGAATAATACAGGTGCAGGGCTTTTTCATTATATGCTGAATTTGAATTTTGGCTAAAAATACCAAAAAAGGAAGATTTTCAGAAACTCAACCTGATACCACCATAAAAATGCCTGGGCAGGCCGGGATAATAATATCGGGGTTCGGTATTACTGAAGCCGACTGCATTAACAATAATCATAGAGGCATAATGAGTATCGGTAAGGTTATTGATTCCCGCATACAGATAGAGAGGAATTCTCTCTTCAATATTCAGTGGTGATGTCAGTTTTATATTCCACAGAAAATAACCGGGATATTCAAGTGAATTGTTGTCAGTGACATATTGAGAGCCGGTATACTGCAGGTGGGAGCTTAACTCGAGAACTTTTATTGCTGCCCAGCTGATCTTCATCTGCACCGATTGCCGTGGTATCCCCGGTAGAATATTTCCATCATAGGTATTTCCATCATCTGTGAAGTCAATGAATCTGTTTATTGATCCGGTATAACTCAGATCCATTGATAGTTTGCCCGGGAAAGCGCTTTTGTCAAATAACCTGGAACTGAACATTATCTCAAAACCCTGGTGCCGGGTTTTCCCGGCATTAATTCCTGTAAATATATCTTCTGTCACCCTTTTTGTTAAGAGAAGGTCCTTAAGTTCGATCCAGTAAAGCGATGCATCCAGAGCGACTCTTTTACCTGGAAGTTCAAGCCGTGTACCTGTTTCAAACTGCCATCCCTTTTCAGGCTTTATATCAGGATTAACATCTCCTTCTGGTAAAAGAGTTTCCTCAGGAGAAGGAAGTGAAAATCCATGACCTGCTGATGCATATACCGAAAATATATCTCCAGGTGCATAATTTACACCAAGACGAGGCGACAATATTGTGGGAAAATAATGACTGCCTGACTGGTTACCATTTGATGGAAATTTATCGGTAAGCCTGTAGGTTATGTGGTTAAGAGCTCCTGCTAATGATATATTAAGCTCTCTAACGGGCTTATAATAAATTATACCGAAAAGGTTGATATAATTACGGTTTTCAATGTTCTCGTTGAGCAGGATATTATCCTTGTCCAGTTTCCATCTATATTCCTCTGATATCCATTCCAGTCCTGCCGTCAGTTCTGTTTTTTCAGTTCTCCGGCTTAACTTACCCCTAAAACCTCCGCTAAGCGACTGATCATCAAGATTATTAAATGGGCGGCGTTCATAACTGTCATTAACCTTCCCGAAAAAAGCAAGATTCCCTTTGAGATTTTCTGTGATGACTTTGTTTAATGTGACAGATGCAATGCCTTTACTATATTCTTTGAATCCTTTGACAGCATTCCACGATGGAGCAGCTGCTTCAGGAGTTTCTTCAAACATTGTCTTTCCAAGCGAACTTGGAATACCTCCCCTCACATTAATAAGTATTAGCGTTGCATTAACAGACCAGCTTTTTTCCATCCACCTGGCAGTTGAGATAAGTGTTGTTCTCCTGTAATCATTATTCTCCCTGTAACCATCTGATTTGAGATGGCTAAGGCTGCCCCACATCCTTGCTTTTCCGCTGTTCACAGTTCCTGAAGCTCCTGCTTTCATTGTATTGAAGCTTCCGTACTGCAGATCTATATTCCCCTCATTATCTGTTCTTTCTGGTGTATACATGTTAATACTTCCTCCAAGGCCTGATCCATATAATGCTGAGGATGGTCCTTTTACGATCTCTATCTTTTCGAGACTAAGAAGATCAATCTCTTCGGGTGTTGATACTCCGTCGGAGGAGGTAAGAGGAATTTCATTCAGGTAGGTTCTTATCCTGTTCGTATTGTAAGGAGTCCTGCTTCCCATTCCCCTTATAACGATCCTGCTTGTAAGATAGGTTCCGGTCTGCATTGTTACACCGGGTATGGTATTCAGTGTGGTTGCCAGGTTTGTACCATCAGATGGAGCAAGTTCTCCCTTACCCAGCACTGAAATACTTCCGGGGATATTGTGAATTCTCCCGGTTGTTCTGTAGGCAACCACATTGACATCGTCAAGCAGAAGTATTGAATCCGGAACAGGAACAGGCTTTGCTTCCCTTTCCGACTTCTGCGACAGCGCCTTATCAAATAATAATAAAAACAGAATAATCAGGACACCCCTGATTTTACAGATCATCATTTCTCCTGATTTTTATGTCTCATTCCATTGGCATAAGTCTCAGGATCTTACCAGGAGTTTCAATTGCCACATAGATATACCCGTCAGGACTCATCACGACATTTCGTACACGACCTATTCCGTCGAGAAGCTTCTCACGATGCATTACTGAATACCCGTTAAGGACAACCCGTTCGAGATACCTGAAACTAAGTGAGCCGATCAGCAGGTTATTGGTCCATTTTTTATACCTGTCGCCTGTTACAAACGTCATTCCGCACGGACCTATAGAAGGTATCCAGTAGAAATTCGGTTGCTCCATCCCCTCTTTTTCGGTAAGTGGAGTAAGAATTGTACCGTCATAGTTTATCCCATAGCATATAACAGGCCACCCGTAATTAAGACCCGGCTTCACCTGGTTCAGTTCATCACCTCCTTTTGGTCCGTGCTCCGTTATCCATAATTCCCCTGTCACAGGATGTATGCACGTACCCTGTGGATTGCGATGGCCATAGCTCCATATCGATGGAATGGCACCAGGAGTATTGACAAACGGATTATCAGGTGGTATGGTTCCGTCATCATTAAGCCTGTGTATCTTACCGTTTGTATTGTCAAGTTTCTGTGGAAAATCGAAATGCTGTCCCCTGTCTCCATTACCGAAAAATATGTGTCCCTTGCCATCAAATGCCATCTTTACACCAAAATGATAGTTCCTTTCAGTTTCCGGAGTACCGTGATAGATGATCTGTTTACCCTCAAGTTTGTTACCTTTCAGCCTCGCTCTCATTATAGTTGTATTACCGACATTCTTATCTCCATCTTTCCGTAGTGATGAATATGCAATATATATCCATCCGTTGTTTTTGTAATCAGGGTGGAGAGCAAGGTCAAGCAAGCCTCCCTGTCCGACAGTCATCATGGGAGGAAGGCCTTCAATGGGAGCCGATAATTTCCCATTCGAAAACCTGTGTAGTGTCCCTCCCCTTTCCGATATGAGAAGATCTCCTCCGGGGAGAAAAGCAAGGCCCCAGGGAACCTGAAGACCCGATACAACTGTGTCAACCACAAATTTCTGAACCTCTGATTCGACAACTCCTCCCGGAGTCACTGCAGGTTTAAGCAGGCTTTTATCTTCAGGTACCCCTTTCTTTACATATGCAGCCAGCGCTTCAATCTCTGCATCCGAAAAAGTTTTCTCAAATGAAGGCATACCGATCTTTTCTATTCCCGATTTGATGCTGTTGAATGCAAGCTGGTTTCCTTTCTCCTCCATCCATGCTTTGGCAGCAAATTTTTCAAGATTTGCACCATGACAACCGGAACAGAAATTCTGATAATTCATTGCAGCTGTTCTCTGAACCTGGTCATCAGATTTCAAACCGGATAAAGTGAAAGAATACAAGCCTGTCAGACCAGCTATCAGTGTCAGGATAAGGCCTGCTGAAATTATCGTTGTCTTTTTCATCTCTAAATATTATTTGAATTTACTAACTTAAGTAACCTGACAATTATCAATATTGTTCAATAACATCCATTACAACCTGCATGCGTGAAGAATCTTTTTCAAATAAAGGCCATGAGAAGAAAACTACACCCAGCGAAGGAGGCTTTAATGCTTCTTCCATGCATAATCTGAAATCAGCTGCTGTCAGTTGCCTGTCGATATAATACGGATAAACCTGGATGCTGGGAAGTACTTTTCCGGCAGCTTTTAAATCCATATCTTTCACAACCTCAGGGATCCATTCAGCACCCTGGTCAACCATCTGAGAATAACACATCGGAGAAACATAATCGGTATATACCTGGAGATTCTTCACGTCCTGACCTGCAATACTTATTATGCCATTATCAAAATCATCGCTCCTCCATGGAACAACATGGACATTTATAAAAATCTCCTTATTAATGGCATGTACTTCATCCGATAACTCCCTGATCATTGATGTTATAAGATTGCACCTGTAAGTATTCCATTCTGAAGAATGATTTTTGTCTATCCAATCTGCCTGTTCAGCCACAGTTCTGCAATACTCAGGAATTGTTATTTCATATTCATCTGTGAAACCGCTGATACATAAATCACAATAACACGCTTTTTCAATAGTCCTGAAATCCCGGTCAGGATAAACCTTCTCCCAGTAAACAAAATGCCTTATGAAATCGATGCTGATACCATCAGGATCAAGAGTACCGGCAATTTCTGAAATCTCTCTTTTTATTGCTTCACGGTATTTTTTTCTTGACGGACATACAAATTCTACCCATTCATCCTTTGCAACCGAACCGGAGCTGGTAACAGCATACAGGGTGCTGTCTTTTGCCAGAATTTCAGGATTAAAAAACACCGGAAAAATAATGAAAATGTCTATATCCCTTTTTTTTAATTCTGCTCTGAAATCTTCATCACCGGCCAGGGCAGAACTTACGAATGCTGTATTGATCCCCATCTCCTCCCATTTGGTAACCAGCATGTTATAATCACCTGAATAGTCATAAATCTTGATGCCGATTATCTTTTCAGGTCTCTCTTTGCAACTGAAAAAAGAAATAGCAATAAATACTATGAAAAAGAATCTTGCCATTAATATAGATTAACAATCAGCAATGCTTTGCGTTCTTTGTGTAATATCTTTTCGCCCTTTGCGGTTAAAAATTCTTCAATAATCTTCCATCCTGATAAATAGTCCACCCCTTTCCGGCATCACCCGGGAAATAACTTTCAAATGTCGATTGTGTAACCTCGATAACCGGTGACTTTAATCCTTCCGGGAAATCTTCAACGCTCAGATCAATTTCCGCGAGGTCTGAGGTGTACCTTTTATTCTTTGCAAAATATTCATTTTCTGCATAATAGATAAGCCTCAATGCCCATTTCAGATCGAAATCCGGATCCGGGATAAATGATTCTGAACCGGATCCCGCAACTATGTCTGAAAACTGAAGGTAACCCCACATCTCAGGCATGTGCATATTTATCCTGCCTTGCGGAGACCATACCCAGTTCTCTTCAGGAAAAGGCCTTCCTGTGGCAGGATTGATATCTTTTACATACTTTCCTTCCTCAACATGGGTTTTCCATTCAACCCTTGAAAAACCAAGCCTCCATTGTACGCCGGCTGCAGGAAGCTGCCCTCCCCTGGTGCATTCCTTTAGAACATTCAGAGGAATTACTATTTCAACACTCCAGCCTTTGTCTTCATCAGACGGATTATTAATGGTCCCGTCAATATGAGTTCCAACTTTCAGGCCTGGGATATCCCATGCAATAACAGCAGGTCCGCCATCCCGGTATGGCTTTATAAGGAGAAGATCCCACGGTGTTCCAAATGCATTTACCTCCAGCTCATAATAGGCATGGGTATCTCCGTCAGGATCAATAAAAACTTCAAAATCATTGTCAAAGAAAATTATGGTATCCCTCTGTCTTAGCTTTGCCCATACGTGAGGTTCCTCGAGCCAGGCACCAAAATAAATATTCTTTTCATCCCAAAGTATCTTTGCCCTTGTCTTAAACCACGGATCCGGTTTCCCGGCTCCTTCAATATCACGGAAATAATTTGTCCAGGGAACATTATTCCATGCCTCTTCATCAAGTATTCCATCGGGATTTACAGGAGCAGCGGTTTTATAGCAGACATAATTCTCAGGCTGTGGCTTCTGAGGAAATCTGTCAGTATTTTCTGTTGTTGCAGGTACAGTTTCATTACATGATGAAAAAAACACTGCTGTCAGCAACAATAATAATAAAGGTCGTGTATACATCCTCTTAAATTTTGATAACACTTAAATTTAAGATATTTTGTGGTGAAAATTCTTCCATATAGCATATTTTTAATGAATTATTACATCCAACAGGGTCAAAACCAAATAATAGGAGAATATTAAAATGAATAAACCAGATTTTTCAAGACGGGATTTCCTTTCAGCAGGATCTGTAATTGCAGCTTCTGCTGTTGTTCCATCAGTTCACAGCATAGGAGGCTACCTCCAGCCTGAAAATAAAAGAGGTCTTCTTAATGTACTTGATTTTGGTGCAAAAGGAGACGGTACAACAGATGATACTTCTGCAATTCAAAAAGCACTTGATGTTGCAGGCAAATCATTCGGAGCCATCTTCATTCCTGAAGGAAATTACCTGTGCGGTGAACTTAAGGTTCCTGCAGGAGTGGGAATACATGGCCTGCCAGCCTGGAGTTACAGGGATGGAATGGGTACAGTACTTACATTGAATGACGAAAAGCCAGCTGCCTGATCAACCTGACAAACTCTTTCGGCGCCTATCTCTTCGGCCTTTGCCTGAAGGGTAAAAACCTGGGAACAGAAATACATGGTATCCTGATCGACAAGCCCGACTACGGGAAGCAGGAAGATACTCCAAGAATAGACACTTGCAGGATTGAGCGATTCAGCGGTGACGGGATCAAACTGGAAAGAATATGGTGCTTTGTTGTACGCCACAGCCATTGCTACGGCAACAAAGGTTGCGGCCTGAGAGTGCGCGGCTGGGATGGTTTTATTCTTGACAACTGGTTCTCAGGAAACGGTAAGGCAGGATATGGTTCATATGATGAAAACGCATCAAATACTATAACCGGAAACAGGATTGAATGGAACAGGGAAGGTGGAATTGTGATCTATGGAGGCTCTCATTATAATATCACCGGCAATTATATCGATCGCTCGGGAAGATGCGGGATTGCCCTTCTGCAGGGCAGAAACAGGGGTTGCGAAGTCATTGCAGTAACAGGAAATGTCGTATACAGAAGCGGTAAACCCGACTGGGGTAAAAATGATGACTACGACAGTTCTCATGTGCGGATTGAGGGAGCAAAGGGTCTTACCTTTGTGGGTAATGCCCTGAATTCAGGAAGGGATGATGGCGGAAAAGGAGGCTATTCACCGGATTATGGCATGGTATTAAAAGGCCTTGAAAGCTCTGTTGTAAAAGACAATGTATCCTTTAATGGAGCTTTAAAGGAACTTGTTGTTGATCTCGGAGAGCATGGCGATGGTGTAATTATAAAGGATAATGTTGGTACACTGAGAAAGATATCTTAGGCCTTCAGGCTATATGGAGATTTTTACGGGCAGAATAATAATAAAAATATTGAAAACTAATTTTTCGAATCAGGGGAAGATGAGCATAATGCTTTTAATCTGGTCCCTTCTTTTCTACAGTTGTGGTCATAATTCCGGCAACAGGAAATATCTCAACGGGGCATTCTGGAAAGACCAGGGACTGACCAGTATTATTCCGTTCTGGCAGCAGCATGTACCAGACAGGGAAAAAGGAGCATATTTTCTCAATCTTTCAAGAGAGGGATATCCGCTGGCCCCTTATGATAAACACCCTGCCATGATAGGCAGGCAGATATATGGCTTCTCCTGCGCCTACCTTTTATCAGGTAATGAAACATACCTGCTGAGTGCAAAGGAAGGAGCTGAATACCTTCTAAATCATGCCTGGGATGAGCAATATGGAGGCTGGTATGATCTGCTTGATGAAAATGGCAACCCTAAAGTTAGTACCAAAACTGTAGCTAATGAGCTCTATACAAATGTCGGACTCGCTGAATATTATTTTGTTACAGGAGATAAACAAGTCCTCGAAAAGGTACTGGAATCTGTTAAGATCAGACAAACATATGCCAGAGATGAGGTAAACGGAGGCTATTTCCAGGCACTGAACCGTGATCTCTCTGTTGCAGACAGCTCTAAGAGCAAGCATTCCCATTACGGTTATACCAGTTCTCTGTTGCTTAACCTTATGCTGTTTACCGGAGACGATGTTATTGCAGAATATGCAGAAGAGCTCATGAACATTTCAATTGCAGAAATGACTGACAGCCTTTTTGGATGGTTCAATGGTTTTCCTTCTCCTGACAATGTGCAATGGAAGCCTGTTCCAAAAATTTTCATGGACAGGGAAGTTATATCGGCAGGTGCGCAGCTAACCGCTTGCCTTTCACTCATGCGCTTATCTGAAATTACAGGAAAAAAAATGTACGGTGAAAGGGGTGTTAACCTGGCAAAACAGGTCATGAACTCATCCTATGATCCTTTCCGTGGACTATGGTTTGACATGATATACCGCGAAGATCCAACCTTCCGGGCAGATAATTCAGTTGTCTGGTGGTGGCTCCAGAGCTATGGTATGTTCTCAATGATACATCTCTGTCATCTAACAGGGGATGACAGTTATCTCGAATCATTCTGCAGAATGGCAGCTGTATGGAGTGAATATTTTATTGATAATGAATATGGCGGAGCCTTTATCGGGATTACACCATCAGGTGAAGTGAAGAACACTCAAAAGGCCTCTGCCTGGAAATCTTCATATCATGAAATGGAGACTTCGCTTCTAAACTATCTGTATCTGAATCTATATGTCAACAGGAAGGAGGTGACGCTCCATTTCAATATCACTGAATCTGCCTGGGGGGAGAAACATTTTGTTTCATTAGCGGAAGATCCTTCAGTGGTGATCAGCAGTGTGACAATAAACGGAAAAAAGTGGGATTCTTTTGATACTGCAGGGAGATACGTAACTTTACCTGCAGGAAATAATCTGAAAATGACTGTTACCCTGAAACCCGGGAAAAAAATTAAAATCTGAAGAAAATGAAACCCACATGTTTTAAAAACACAGACAAACATGAAAATAATTCCTGGCATGTGGGTTCCATGTGACCTTTAAAATCAAAATTATTTACACATGAAA
>CAYLYN010000163.1:0-10509 GCA_964387565.1 uncultured Rikenellaceae bacterium
ACAATAATTAATTCAGCAGTTTTTAACGGAGGATTTCTTATCGGCGGAGATTATTTTAATTATCGTCCACTTGACAGGAAAAAACCGGAGGATTTGCAGGTTTACAAATGGAGAGAAGCATTTTTTAAGATATGTGAGAAGTATCAGGTAAAGGCATCTCATGCCTGTATACGTTTTGGAATGAGCCATCCCGCCATTTCATCAATAGCTCTTAATACCTCCAATCCTGATCATGTAAAAAGAAATGTTGAAGAGGTCGAAAATGAAATATCTCCTGAGTTTTTTGGCTTGTTAAAAGAAAAAGGCATTATAAGCAGGGATTATCCATTTGTTTAATAGTTGATCTGAAATATTATTAACCTTACAAACAGAAAATCAAATGAATACTATGCATGCGGCAGTACTTGAAGAATATGGCCGCTTCAACTGGAAAAAAGTAGAACAGCCAGGTATAGCCAGCGATGAAGTGCTGGTCAGGGTTGCCTATGCCGGAATATGCGGAAGCGATCAGCATATCTTCAAAGGTGAATTTCATCCTCGGACCACCTTGCCATTTATTCCCGGACATGAATTTGCCGGGGTTATAGTCGCAACAGGATCAAAGGTTTCCAGTTTCAACACAGGTGATCATATTGCTGTTGATCCTATTATCTGGTGCGGAAAATGTCCTGCCTGTATGAGGAAGCACTACCCGGCATGTTCCTCGCTGAAACTACTGGGAGTTGATGTCAACGGAGGATTTGGAGAATTCATTAATGTGCCTGAACATATGCTCTATAAAGTAGATAATTCAATACCTCTTCAGCATGCTGCCCTTGTAGAGGTATTGTCAATAGGTTTTCATGCATGCAGAAGGGCGAATGTTCAGAATGATGATACTGTTGTTATCTGGGGTGCAGGAAAGGTAGGACAGAGCATCCTTCAGGCAGTAAGAACCAAAACAACCAATACAATAATCATGGTTGATATTCTCGATAGAAGGCTGGGACTTGCAAAAGCGCACTATCCGGATATTGTTACAATAAATGCAAGGACAGAAAATCCTGTTGAAAGAGTTAAGGAGATAACCGGGGGTAAAGGTACAGATATAGCATTTGAGGCTGTAGGACATCACACCGAAATTGAAGGAAGGATGAATCCTGTCCGATGTTGTATTCAGAGTATCCGGGGTGCCGGGACGGTATGTGTTCTGGGACTTGGTGATGAACCTCTTCCACTGCTTCTGAAAGAGCTGATCTGGAAAGAAGCAAAGATTGTGGCTTCCAGAGTTTCGCATGGTGAGTTTGCCGAAGCCATTGAAAACCTTGAGAAAGGAACATTAAAGCCAGACGCCCTGATAACTGATGTGCTGACCCCGGAAAAGATACAGCATGGATTTGAGATTCTGGAGTCAGAACCGGAAAACCATCTCAAGATATTACTGAGTTATGTAGGATAGCAATGAAAATTGATGCCCACCAGCATTTCTGGAAATTTGATGCAACTGAGTATTTCTGGATTGCCGATCAGATGAATGCGCTGAAAAGAGATTTTCTTCCTGGCGACCTGCTTCCAGAATTACAGGGAACCGGATTTGACGGATCTGTCGCTGTTCAGGCAAGACAATGCCTTGAAGAGACCAGGTGGCTTCTGGACCTTGCGGATAAGAATGATTTCATAAAAGGGGTAGTGGGATGGATCGATCTGTGTTCAGAAAAATCAGAAGAGCAGGTAAAGAAATTTGCTGACCATAGTAAGTTCTCAGGAGTCAGACATGTTCTGCATGATGAACCTGATGACCGGTTTATGCTGAAAGATTCTTTTCTCTCTGGTATCAAAATGCTTGGCAGATACAATCTTGTTTATGATATCCTGATATTCCCCAGACATCTATCTTATGCCAGTGAGCTGGTTTCACTCTTTCCTCAGCAGAAGTTTGTACTTGACCATCTTGCAAAACCATTTATCAGAGATGGGATCTTATCTCCATGGGCGGATAGAATTGAGCAGCTTGCAAAACATCCGAATG
The DNA here is from genome assembly GCA_964387565.1 of uncultured Rikenellaceae bacterium. Lineage (GTDB taxonomy): Bacteria > Bacteroidota > Bacteroidia > Bacteroidales > VadinHA17 > LD21. The sequence continues at coordinate 2,009 of CAYLYN010000163.1, forward strand.
TATCCTGCAAGTTGTCGGGTATGGTCACAGAAGCCATTTGGCATGGATGGAGCAAAGAGGATTTTAAACCATACCTGGACGTAATATTTGATTCATTTGGACCTTCACGCCTGATGATTGGTTCCGACTGGCCTGTATGTACACTTTCATCAGGATACAATAGTACAATGAATATAGTAATTGATTATATTCACTCTCTGACCACAAATGAACAGGATATGATTCTTGGCAGAAATGCAATTCGGATATATAACCTTAAAATACCATATCAGATATGAAAAACAGGACAGCTTTCTTATTCCGGATGATAATGGTTTTTATGATTTTGCCATTTATCACAAGAGCATTCGCAATGGGCGATCCTTTGCCTCACGATAATATAAACGGGCAAACTCTGCGGATCTCTGTTTTCGATATTGATGTCACGCCTCCGCCTGGCAGTAATATGGCTTATGATCCGGTTACAGGTACCTGGGATATGGGTCTTCGTGCACGCGGAGTTGTCCTGACGGGGGCCGGTCTTCCCCTGGTATTGTGCTCTTTCGACTGGATTGGTATAGCTAATGAGAGTCAGGACGAATTTAAAAAAGCTTTTGCCGAGGCAGCGGGGACCATTCCTGAAAGAGTAGCAGTTCATACTGTTCATCAGCATGATGCACCGGTATGTAACTTCGGAGCAGAGAAGATATTGAAAGAGGCGGGTATAGATCCTTCGAGATATGAGAGCACTTTTACAAGGCAGGCAATGCAGAGGCTGGCTGATGCAATAAGAGCATCACTGAGCAAATCACAGACAATAACTCACATTGGTCTGGGTGAGGCACCTGTTTTTAATGTTGCCTCAAACAGGCGAATAAAAGGTCCCGACGGAAAAATAAGGGCAACAAGATATACAGCATGCGGAGACTCAGCACTAAGGGCAGAGCCCGAAGGTGTGATCGACCCTGTAGTCTCACTTATAAGTTTCTGGAATAATGACAGACCCGTTGCAGTGCTCAGCTATTATGCATCTCACCCGCAGAGCTATTACCGGACCGGGTTGCCAAATCCCGATTTCCCCGGTATTGCAAGGTTTTACAGGCAGCTTGCAGTACCTGAAGCTCTTCATGTCCATTTTAATGGAGCCGGTGGCAATATTGGCGCCGGAAAGTATAATGACGGATCAAAAGTGAACCGTGGTATATTGGCTGAACGCCTGGCTGATGGAATGAAAAGAGCCTGGGATGCAACAAAAAAAGAAGCAATTACTCCTGAAATGGTTAAATGGAATCTGGAAGAAGTGAAACTGCCTCCTTCAGCTGATCTTGAAAACCTGAAGAAAGAGATAGTTGAAAGATCTGATGAAGTGGCCTTTGTAAGCAATACCCTTCCGAAGATAGCCTGGCTGAACCGTTCGCAGCAGGGAACTGGTATTAATATTGGATGTCTTTCCCTGGGTCGGGCCAGAATACTGTTTATGCCCGGAGAATTGTTTGTCGAATATCAGCTTGCAGCAAAAGCAGAGCGTCCCGATCTTTTTGTCGCCATGGCCGCTTACGGTGATTATGGCCCGGGTTATATCTGTACCGATATCGCTTATAGTGAGGGAGGCTATGAGGCAGGACCAGCCTCAGGAGTCGCTCCCGGCTCTGAAGAAGTGTTGATGACAGCCATAAAAAATCTGCTTAAGCGATAACAATTTCTTATTATTTCTTACTTTTAGGGAGTATTCCCTGATTGTTCCATTAATGCTGACAGGATGAACAGGAAAGTTCTCTTTTCGATCTTTTTTACAGTAATTGTAACTTTTTGTCTTACTGATAGTATTACAAGTGCGCAGCAAGCATCAGTCAATGTATGGAAGGCCGGAATTGCCCGAGCCGTTATTACCCCCCGGGAACCAATGTGGCTTGCAGGTTATGCTGCACGCGATCATGAATCGGAAGGGACACTAACGGATCTCTGGGTAAAGATACTTGCAATACAGGATGCAAAAGGAAAAAAAGCTGTCCTTATAACAAGCGATTTGCTCGGATATCCGAGAAAAATGTCTGACAGGATCCGCGATCAGATTGCCATCAGGTACGGTCTCACCCCCTCGCAGATAATCCTCAGCTGTTCACATACTCATACAGGCCCTGTTCTCGACGAGGCTCTTTTCGATATTTATCCTGTGAATGAAAAGCAGAAAGAGGTGATAAAAAGATATTCCGCCAACCTTGAGAAAAAGATTGTCGATCTTACCGGAGATGCAATAAAATCTCTTGCTCCTGCAAGGATTTATGCCCGGAATGGTGTAACACGATTCCAGGTTAACAGACGAAATAATGCAGAGGCATCAATAAACCTGTCGAATGATCTTAATGGTCCGAATGATTATGCTGTGCCGGTTCTGAAAGTTACTGACGATAAGGATAGTCTTCTTGCCATTGCATTTGGTTATTCATGCCATGCAACAGTGCTTAGTACATACCAGTTTTCGGGAGATTATCCGGGCTTTGCACAGCTTGAACTCGAAAAACTGTATCCGGGTACTACAGCATTGTTCTTTCAGGGTGCCGGTGCTGATCAGAATCCACTTCCCCGCAGAACAATTCCTCTTGCCAGGCAATATGGCAAAGAACTGGCTGCTGCAGTTGAAAGAGTCCTGAGCGAAGATATGAGAGAGCTTGATCCTTCATTATCAGTCGCCTATTCTGAAGTGGATCTTAAATTCTCAAAACCACCCTCAAGGGAAGAACTTATTAAAATAGAACAGGAGGGACAGGGATATCAGAAAAGCTGGGCCTCAAATCAACTAAAAGTATTGAAAGAAAGAGGTTCCTTAATAACATCATACCCTTATCCTCTTCAGGTATGGATGGTAGGCGGTCAGCCAATAATGACATTTGGCGGTGAGCTGGTAATCGGGTATTCAATTGAGCTTAAAAAAATCTATGGCCCCGAAATTTTTATTATCGGTTACGCAAATGATGATATGGCTTATATTCCTTCAGAGACCATACTTCAGGAAGGAGGGTACGAAGGTGAATCATCAATGATGGTTTATGGCTTGCCGGCAAAATGGGAAACAGGAATTGAAGCTTCGATAATTAATGAAATAAAAAAACTGGCTTCAAAGACCGGAATTAAGGAGCTGGTTATCAAATAGTATCTGAATAAAGACCTGGGGATGCATTTGTCCCTTAATTAAATAATACTGGGAGGTTTCAATGCTGATTGATATAAATGCTCATGTTGGTCACTGGCCTTTCAAGAAGATGAAATACAACAACTGTGATTCACTGCTTGGAAGGATGGATAAGTATGGTGTTGATCTCTCAGTAGTCAGCAACATGAACGGGATATTCTATAAGGATACTCAGGAAGCAAACGAAGAGCTTCATGTGGAGTTGAGATCGAACAAAAAATTCAATAACCGCTTCATCCCTTTTGCTGTTCTTAATCCAATATACGGAGGATGGAAAAAGGATCTGAACGAATGTATTTCAAGATTTGGGATGAAGGGCGTCTGTCTGTATCCTCTTTATCACGATTATGAGATTACCGATCCGGCCTGCATCGACCTGATCAGACAAGCGAGGGATAAAGGACTTGTTGTGGTTTTTACTCACCGTATTGTGGATTCACGGCAAAGATCGTGGATGGATATTTCAAGGGAATGGACAATGAAGGATATCATGCCGGTTATCAGGGCAATACCTGATGTCAAATATTTTATTGTAAATGCAGCCAATAGTATGAATGTAGAACAGGCTGACAATGAATTAATTAGAAAGACTGATTTACTGATAGATACCTCGGGAAGGGCGCTTTCAGATCCGGCAGAGCTTATTAAAAGGTTTGGCAGGGATAAATTTGCCTTTGGCACACACTCACCTGTTCTGGATTATCTTACTGGTCTGCTTCGTATCGAATCTTTAAAACCTGAGGAAGCTGATGAAGAAACCAGGGAAATGATCAGATCAGGCAATGCTTCAAGGATGTTAGGAATTTGAAATAAAGGATATTTTAAATCATCATGATCATGAAAACAAAAGATTTTTCAAGAAGGAAATTCATCAGGACTACTGCAGCCGGATCAGCGGCAGTTGCAGTTTCAGCATCTGTTCCGTCGTTCGGAGGTATCGCACATGTAAGCAGCGAAGCAGGTAAGCTCGCAATACTCGGAGGTACACCGGTTGCTCCTGCCAAGCAGTGGCCATCCTGGCCATATGTTGATGAGAAAGTAGTTGAAGAGGTTGTAAAGACTACACGCAGTGGTATCTGGTGCAGGATACAATCTCCAAATGGAACTGTTCCAACCTTCGAAAAGGAGTTTGCAAATCTTTATGGCATAAAGACAAGTGTTAGCACTGGTTCCGGTACTCAGGCTCTTAACACTGTTGTGGAAGCTCTTGAGCTTGGTCCGGGAGATGAGATTATTACATCTCCCTATACTGATCCCGGTACAATACAAAGTATTCTTGTGAGCCGTGCCCTGCCGGTTATGGCAGATCTTGATACTGAATCATTCCAGCTTGACCCTGATGATGTGGAGAGGAAGATCACAAAGAATACAAGAGCAATCATGCCTGTGCACATGATGGGTCAGCCATGCAACATGGAAAGGATAATGGATATTGCAAAAAAACACAATCTAAAGGTGATAGAAGATTCGTGCCAGGCAATTATGGCTGAATACCAGGGCAAAAAGGTTGGTCTGATAGGTGATGCCGGATGCTTCAGTTTTCAGTCAAGTAAGGTGTTCTGCTGTGGCGAGGGAGGAGCAATTATCAGCAATAATGATGAACTAATGGATAAGTGCTATACCGTGATGAATCATGGCACGGCAAAAAGTGGCAGAACAACCGTCATCGGTTCAAAATATCGAATGAATGAGTTTGAGGGAGCTGTACTCCTGGGTCAGATGCCAGGATTAAAGGAGAGGCATGATACCCGTAACAGGAATGCAAAATATATAACAGAGAATCTGAAAGACATTCCCGGACTGATGCCCCAGAAATTATACGAAGGTACAACTGCGGGCTCCTTTTATATCTATGCATGGGCGTACAAGAAGGAAAAATGGAATAATGCCCCGCGTGAGAAGTTCCTGAAGGCTCTCTCAGCTGAAGGAATAAGCCTTAGTCCATATATTGCCAACGGTTTACACAGAGAGCCCTGGACGGAACATATTCAGACACTGCCCGAGTATAAGACCATGTTCGGAGCAGCCCGCTTGAAAAAGTTCAGGGATGAACTGAATCTGCCAAAATGCGACCAGGTATGCCAGGAGATGGTGATGCTCTGGGCTTCAGGTCCGCTTACTGGTTCAACGGCCGATATGGATGACCTTATTAATGGTATTAAAAAAGTATATGCCAACAGAGACAAACTGAATTCAATTTAAACAATCAAGAATCTCATTAATTATGACAAAAAATGATATTACCCGCCGCGAATTCGTTAAAAAGAATTCTCTTGCAGGCATTGGTGCTGTAGTTGGTGTAGGATTATCTTCCTCACTGGCAGCTAATTGTACTGCCGATACCGGTGTGCCGGCAATTCTGGGAGGTCAGAAAATACATGCCGGCGGATGGCCTGAGTGGCCACAATGGAAATCATCATATGATGAGAGCCTGCTTAAAGTAATGAAAAGCGGAATATGGTCAAGAGCTGAAATAGTTACCGAATTTGAAAAAAAATGGGCCGAAACCATTGGTTCTAAACGATGCCTTTCAGTTGTAAACGGGACAAATGCACTGGTGACTGCCGTGGTACAGAATGATATCGGTGCAGGTGATGAAGTTATTGTGACCCCATATACCTGGATATCAACAGTCCAGTCTATCCTGCTGGCAGGTGCTATGCCTGTTTTTGCAGATATCGATCCGGAAACTTTCCAGATTGATCCTGCAAAGATCAGGGAAAAGATTACACCCCGGACAAGAGCCATATTGCCGGTACATATCCTTGGTATGCCTTCAGATATGAACAGTATCATGGCGATTGCAAAGCAGCATAATCTTATTGTAATAGAAGATGCATGCCAGGCATGGCTGGCGGAAATAAATAACAGGAAAGTAGGGACTTTTGGTAATTGCGGATGTTTCAGTTTCCAGAACTCCAAACATCTTCCTCTTGGTGAAGGAGGTGCTGTGGTAAGCGATGATGAGGAATTTATTGACAGGTGCTATTCATATCATAATGTCGGGTTTCCTTACGGAGCTGTTATCGGAGGAGTTGGAGCCGGTTCTGTAATGCTTGGTACCAAGCTCAGGCTAACAGAATACCAGGCAGCTATAGGCCTGGCACAGCTCGGGGTACTTGATGAACAGACAACAATCAGAAACGAAAATGCAAAGTACCTGAGAAATCTGATAAAAGGCATTCCCGGAATTAAGCCCTATAAGCTTTATAAGGATGTAACCAGAGCAGCATTTCACATGTTCTGTTTCCGTTATGATGAAAAAGAATTTAAGGGATTGCCAAGGGATAAATTCCTTAAAGCCCTGTCTGCCGAAGGGATACCAAACCTGAGTGGCTATGCACCATTCCTTAATAAGCAACCATACCTTGAACACGCATTCAATACAAAGAATTTTAAAAAAATGTATCCTCCGGAGATACTTGATTTCAACAGGTACAAAGAAGCAAATGAATGCCCTGAAAATGACAGACTGTGTAACGAATCAGTATGGTTACAGCAGAATATGCTTCTGGCTGAAAGATCAGATCTCGATGATGTGGCTTCTGCCATTGAGCGGATAAAGAAAAATGCAGAACAGATTAAGAATAAACAGTGAAATAATTTCATCTTTCTTTCCCCGATGGGATTTGGGGGTAAACTGAAAAATAATGATTCATAAAACTTAAATTACTGACTTATGAGAATAATGAGACTGGCTACTGCCTCAATGTTTATTGCTGCATTGATATCTTCATGTAATAACCCTGCTCCTCAAATGGCAGAAGAAGTCCAGCAGCCTGACCGGGAGAAGAAAATAATTGCCACTATTCACAATTCAGGATTTGAACATTCGCACGACACATACAATGGCCTCTCAACAGCCAGCGACGGGAAAGTCTATTATGTCCTCTGTTCAGAATTGATGGACGTAGCCGGGCAGATGTATTCATTTGATCCGGCAACAGGCAAGACAGAACATCTGGGAGATCTGACTGAGATGGCGGGGGAAAAGGATATGAAGGTAGTTGCACAGGGCAAGAGCCATGTTAACTTCTTTGAGTCGGATGGTAAACTGTATTTTTCAACTCATCTTGGTTACTACAGTATCATTAACGGAATGGAAATGCCCGGTTTACCTACAGGTGATTACAAACCATACAGGGGCGGACATCTTCTTGTTTACGATATGAAAACAAAGAAAGGAGAATCACTGGCTATTGCCCCCGGAGGAGAAGGGATTCTTACCATGACCATGGACACGAAGCGCGGAATCATATATGGACTCACATGGCCTTCGGCAAATTTCTTCAGGTATAACGTTGCCACAAAAGAGTTGAAAGATCTGGGACCATTTACAGGCAAAGCAGAATCTGTTAAAGGTACAGAATACAGGGTTATATGCCGGTCAATAGTAGTAAGTCCTGAAGATGGTACAGCCTACCTTACAAATGCCGATGGCGAAATTAAAAGGTTGCTGCCCGGAAGTGATATTCCGGAGCTTATTGAAGGAGAGGATATGAGAAAGGATTATTTCGGCAAATATGAGGTTTCTACTGCAGGAAGTATGGCATATAACTGGCGACAGGCATTCTGGTATGCTCCTGAAAAGAAGATCTATGGTGTACACGGCAATTCAGGCTACCTGTTCAGTTTCGATCCTGCTGTTCCCAGGCTGGAGGTACTTGACCGTATCACTTCAATACCTTCAAAACTTAGCGGGATGTTTGATCAGTTCAGCTTTGGATATCTTGGATTCAAACTTGGTCCCGACGGACGTACAATATATTATCTGACCGGGGGACCGATATATATAGATGGTAAACGGGTACGAGGTGAAGATGCCATTGCCAGGGGAGCGGCAAGAGGACTTGAAAACCTTCATCTTATAACTTATGACATCCCTACAGGAAAGTACCAGGATAATGGTCCTGTTTTCTATCCTGACGGTGAGAGGCCTCTCTATGTGAACTCAATTGCAATAGGTAATGACGGAACAGTATATACTCTGGCACGTATAACAGAGAATGGGAAAACAAGAACTGATCTTATCAGCTTTCCAGGTCCGTTCAAAAAATAATATATTTTAAACACAAGTAGATACGTTGCATGCAACGTATCTACCGTGGTAAAAGGAAACATATTATATTAAAATTAATTTCAATGAATATGAAAAAGAGCATATTGATGGTATTAATATTGATGTTGCTTACAGCGCTTACAACATCATCAGCCCAGATCAAGATTTTCATTGAGACTGACCTTGAAGGCGTTAGTGGTGTTTTTAATTTTACCCAGACACGAGAAAAAGGTTCTCCCGAGAATTTACAGGCATGTGAATACTTCATGGGTG
>CAYLYN010000164.1:0-10398 GCA_964387565.1 uncultured Rikenellaceae bacterium
TGTCAGATTTCCTTTTATAACGGCCTCTTCGTACATTTCTTTAGTTACTCCCTCCCTGAATCCGGTGTATATTTTTGTATTTTTTTCACTTTCAAGAATATACCACATCTCAGTTTTTCCATAGGCATTATGCCTCTCCTTTGCCATTTCATCCCCGGGGTGTACCTGTACGGAAAGATCCTCCCTGGCTTCAATGAACTTTATCAGTAGAGGGAACTCATTACCGAACTTTTCATATATTGAATCGCCTGTAATATCTCCCATATAAACTTCAATAAGCTCTTCAATATTATTACCGGCGAGGAACCCATTATTTACCACAGACAGGTTACCCTGTACCCCTGAAATTTCCCAGCTTTCACCAATATTAGGAAGGTCACTGATTTTCTTATTATACCTGCTGGCAAGTACATTTCCTCCCCATATCTTGTCTTTGAGGATAGGTTCAAATTTTAATGGATATAGCTCTGACATATTTGAAGTGCCTGAAATGCCTGAAGTGTCTAAAGTGTCTAAAGTGCCTAGAGTGTCTAGAGTGTCTATAGTTACCTTAGGGAATATGCTTAAGGCAGAAAATGAAACATTTTATTATTTTTGATAATTAATTCTGCAAAAATAGGCATTTATGTTGATAGTAGGAATAGCCGGAGGTACAGGTTCAGGAAAAACAACTGTTGTAAGAAAAGTATCGGAAGTTTTTCCGAACGGAGAGGTTATCGTAATGCCCCAGGACTCATACTATAAAGACAATAAAGGTATCCCTTTAGAAGAACGTCAGAAGATTAACTTTGATCATCCCGACTCAGTTGAATTTAACCTTCTTATTGATCATCTTAAGGAACTAAGAAAGGGAAACAGCGTAGAGATGCCTGTCTACTCATATCTGACCTGCCTGAGATCTGAGGAGACAATAACAATAAAGCCATCCAGGGTAGTGGTGGTTGAAGGTATACTGATTCTTACTGACCCCGGTCTCAGAAAAATGTTTGACATAAAGGTATTTGTTGATGCAGATGCTGACGACAGACTTGGAAGGGTTATACAGCGTGATATTATTGAAAGGGGAAGGACCCTTCTGACAGTGCTTGAAAGATACCATGATACTGTGAAACCTTCTCACCTTCAGTTTATTGAGCCAAGCAAGAGGTATGCCGATATTATTATACCCGGCGGAGGTGAAAACCAGGTAGGCATTGAGGTACTCATTTCAATTATTGAAAAACACCTTTTAAAAAATAAATCCTGAAAGATGCTCGACAGTATAAGAGTTGAAGATGTACTGTTTCTGGATATAGAGACGGTTCCTGTAGAACAATCCTTAGAGATGCTTGATCCCGGTATGCAGGTTCTCTGGGACAAAAAATCAAAGCAGTTCAGAACCGGCGATCAGACTGCAGGTGATGTATATGAACGTGCAGGTATCTATTCGGAATTCGGTAAGATAATTTGTATTTCAGTTGGAATCATAAAGGAAAAAGATCCTTATGGGCTGCGTCTGAAATCTTTCTATGGAGATGATGAGAAGGTTATTCTTTCTGAATTCTCTGAAATGCTGACGAAGTTTTCCAGATCGAACAGGGAGGCACTGCTCTGTGCACATAACGGAAAGGAGTTCGACTATCCCTATATTGCACGCAGGATGATTATAAATAAACTCGTTATACCTGACATCCTCGATAATGCAGGAAAGAAACCATGGGAGGTTAAGCTTCTTGATACAGTAGATTTATGGAAATTCGGTGATCATAAAAACTACACATCACTTGACCTGCTTACCTCAGTGCTGGGTATCCCTACTCCAAAGGATGATATTGATGGCAGCATGGTGGCAGGGATTTATTATGGTGAGAAGGATCTTGAAAGGATCGTAAGATATTGTGAGAAAGATGTGATTGCTATAGTTCAGGTTTTGCTCAGGTTTATGAATAAGCCTCCTGTAAAAAGCGAAAGGATTGAATCAGTTACATTTACTTAATCATTTCCCGAAAGCCGGAGCAGGTTTTTTGCTACTTCTTCAGGTTGATCAGCATGAATCCAGTGACCAGCTTCCATGATCTCAATAATCTCTGCAGCAGGAAAGATCCTCATAATATGCGGATAATCGATTTTGTTGATATAATCTGAATCAGAGCCTTTTAGAAAAATTACAGGAAAGCCTGTGACCTGTTCTTCAGAACTGATGCCTTCCATAATTTTATCCAGATTGTTCAGCAGGGCTGGTACATTAAGTTTCCATTCAAATCTGTTTCCTGTACTCCTCTGCAGGTTCTTCAGAATAAAGCCTCTTATTTTTTCAGAATGTATATTTTCTTTGAGTGCATGATCAGCTTCGGTACGGGTATGGATGCTTGAAAGCTCCAGATTATGCATCGACTCCAGGATAGTTTTATGCTGCAGATATTCAGCATTCTCCTCGTGTTTACCTGCAAAAGGTGAGATATCAGCTATAAGCAGACCGCTTATCCGTTCAGGCCATTTTAAAGCAAAAGTCATAGCAACCTTTCCTCCCATACTGTGGCCAGCAAGAAAGAACTTACTCAGATTCTGCTGATCAGCCAGCTGATAGAGGTCGTCACTCATTGTCTGATAGTCCATAACATCGGAATGGGGCGATTGTCCATGGTTTCTCAGGTCGGGAAGATAAACCTTAAAATTATCACCTGTCTTTTTTGCAATCGACATCCAGTTATCGGAAGAGCCATAGAGCCCGTGAAGGATTATTAATGGAGCTCCGCTGCCGTAGATCCTGCAGAATAGTTTCATAGTACTTTTAGCCGTCCAGTTGCCTTTTGTACATTTGTATGGCATTCTCAAGACCCATGTAGAGAGCATCAGAAATGAGTGCATGGCCAATTGATACTTCAAGCAGCCAGGGTATATTCTGGTGGAAGTAATGAAGGTTATCAAGGTTAAGATCGTGGCCGGCGTTAATTCCCAATCCAACCTCCCTTGCAACCTCTGCGGCTTTGATGAAAGGCTCTATCGCTTTTACCGAGCTAACTGCAAATCCGGTGGCATAAGGTTCAGTATAGAGCTCAACCCTGTCTGTACCTGTAAGAGCAGCATATTTAATTTTCTCTGTATCGGTATCTACAAAAATAGAAGTCCTGATGCCGGCTTTTTTAAATTTGGATACGATATCCGACAGGTAGGATTTATATTTTATTGTATCCCATCCGGCATTTGATGTAATTGCATCATGGGCATCAGGTACGAGAGTTACCTGATCGGGTTTAACTGATAATACCAGTGCTATGAATTTATCAGTAGGATTACCCTCAATATTGAATTCAGTGGTGATAACTGGCTTTATATCAAGAACATCCTTGTACCTGATATGTCTTTCGTCAGGTCTAGGATGGACGGTTATACCATCGGCGCCAAAAAGCTGGCAGTTTATTGCCGCTGAGAGAACATTGGGGATATTACCACCTCTGGCATTTCTGATAGTTGCAATCTTATTGATATTAACACTTAATTTTGTCATTTATAATAAAAATGAGTTTTTACCGTACTTTAAGTTGAAAAAACAAAAGTACAACAACTGGTATTTTTTTTACTATATTAGTTGAAAATATAAACAAAAATGGTTGCAAAAGACCTGATATCTGAAGTTGTACCATCCCTGAAGACGTCTGATCTGGGCCAGACTGCCCTGAACTGGATGGAGATCTTCCGGATATCACATCTGCCTATTGTGAATAACCTGGAATTCCTTGGTCTTATTTCAGACGCTGATATTTTTGACATGAACCAGCCGAATGAGCCAATCGGTAACCATGCACTTACTTTGCTTAAACCATATGTATATGCCGACCAGCACATCTTTGAAGTAATAGGACTTGCGGCACGTCTGAAGTTAACCGTTATTCCGGTACTCGATTCGAATGATTATTATAAAGGTGTTATTACAACAAATGATCTTATAAGGCATCTGGCCGGAATGTCTGCCATGGATCAGCCCGGTGCCATCATAGTTCTGGAAGTTATTGAAAGGGATTACACACTTTCACAGATTGCCCAGATAGTTGAAAGTAATAATATTAAGGTTCTGAGCATGTATGTTACTTCACCTCCCGAATCAACAAAGCTCGAAATAACCCTGAAGCTTAACAGCAACGAACTGAGTTCAGTTATCAGGACTTTTGAGAGATATAATTATGATGTCAAGACCTGGGTGGCAAGCACCGATTCGATAGATCAGTTTTACCAGGAGCGGTTTGACCTTTTAATGAAGTATTTAAATATCTGATTTATGCTTAAGCGTGTTGCTATATACAGCAAGGTACTGAATGAAAGGACAAGGGAAGGGGTCAGCAGGCTAATATCGTCATTTTGCAGGAGAGGAATAAAGATTCAGATCTTTCATCGTTCGGAAGAACCGGTTTTATACCACGAAGGTGAGCTGATTGAAAGATTTACGGAATTTTCATCGCTTACCGAACTACCTGATCTTGTTCTGAGTGTTGGTGGTGACGGTACCTTTCTTGAGACGGTTCTGCAAGTTAAAGATTCAGGTATCCCGATTGCAGGTGTAAATACAGGAAGGATGGGTTTTCTTGCAAATATTCCTGCCGAGGATGTGGAACACTCAATTGATATGCTCAATAGTGGAGAATATGAAATTATTGAGAGGTGTCTGCTCAAGATGGAGAAACCAGATACTCTTTTTCCCGGAAATGGATCATCAGCCCTTAATGAGATTACAATTCAGAAAGCTGATCTGAGCATGATCACAATAAATGTCCATGTAGATAATATCCTGCTTAATACCTATTGGGCTGATGGTTTGATAATTTCCACAGCAACAGGTTCCACAGCCTATAACTTAAGCGCAGGTGGACCAATTCTATCACCTGAAGATACAAGTATCATTTTATCACCTATTTCTCCCCATAATCTTACAATCAGGCCAATAATAATATCAGGTGAGAACAGGCTTAAAATGGTTGTGGAAGGAAGGAGCAGGGAATATCTTGCCACATGTGACTTCAGATCAGCTCATGTTCCTTTTTCTGAAGAGGTTATCATTTCGATGGATAAAGTTAAGTTAAAGACTATAATGCTCAGGGGGATGGATTTTTACAGTACCCTGAGAAGCAAGCTTATGTGGGGGCTTGATCGAAGGAATTAGTACTCTTTTATTTGTTGATTAAATGTTTTTTGATAATTGATTACTATATTTGTATGTGACAAAAGCAGTTAATATGAAAAGGCCTCTTCTGATCATTTTTCTCTTTTTACTTGTAAGCCAGTTTTCTGAGGCTCAGCTATGGAAGCTGAAGAGGTATGAAGTAAATGCAGGTTTAGGGCCATCATTCTTTTTTGGAGATATTGGCGGGTTTACCAGAGGAGAGAATATTCTTGGACTGAAGGACCTTAGTTTCAGGCAGATGAGCTTTGATTTTAATTTCAGTGCTAAATACAGGATCACCCAGGATTTTAACGCGAGATTCAATCTCGGAGTTGGAAACCTGAAGGCAACTGATGCACGAGGATCAAATGAAAGCAGAGGATTCAAAGCCACTACCTTTTTTACAGAACCTTCTCTTATTGCTGAATATTATTTCTTAAAAAACAGAAGTGAAAACAGTTATCTGTTTGTAAGTAGTGGTAAGAAGTTCCTGAAAACACTCATAACATCACTTGATTTTTACCTCTTTACAGGAATAGGCGGAATGGCTTATACAGTAAGCGGAAATAATGCCCTGGAAAGCTCACCGGTTTTTAAATCGGGAGGTTTTGCTCCTGTTATACCTGTGGGAGTAGGTACAAGTCTTGTATATTCACCTAATATGAATTTTGGTTTAGAAATTGGTGGAAGATATGCTTTCTCTGATTATCTCGACGGTTATACTTCACAATATTCCAGCACAAATGACGTTTATTATTATTTAAATTTCGTTGTTACCTATAAAATCAAAACAGGCAGCAAAGGATTGCCTTCTTTCAGGTAGCAATAAGCTGGAATACTCCTGATGAAAAGAATTCAATGGATTACCTTCTTATTATTGTTAGCACTGACAGTCTGTGGTCAGAGAAAATCTGATTATGGAGTGTTTGGAGGTGTCTCTTCCTATTATGGTGATATCAATACAAGCCGGCCGCTATACTCTCCTTTGCCCGCAGGTGGAATATTTTATCGCTACAATCTTCACCCCCGTCAGTCTGTCAGGGCAAATATTTTTGCAGGTGGTCTGCGTGGTGATGATAAAGACTTCAAAAATGATTTTCAGCAGGCCAGAAGTGCCTCTTTTTCAGGAGCGGTTGCCGAATTTGCTGCCCAGTTTGAGTTCAATTTCTTCCCTTATGCCACTGATGGAAAGAGATGGAATTATACTCCATATATAGCCGGAGGAGCAGGAGTGTCAATGATTAATACAGAGGGACTTACATTTACTCCTGTTTTCCCATTTTCGATAGGATTCAAGGTAAATGTTTATAAAAATTTAGGAATAGAAGCTGAATATGGTTTTCGTAAAACTTTTTATGATAACTTTGACGGCCTGAATGATTTGGTGGCTGCCGAGGATCAGGGATGGCTCCATAACAATGACTGGTACACGTTTACCGGTATTTGTGTTACATGGAAAATCTATAATAAACTGGCTGGCTGCCCGGCTTATAATGATGTTGATTCGAAGAGAAAACGTTAGAATATGTCCCTAAAGGAACAGATCAATACTGAAAAACTGCCTGCTCATATTGCAGTTATAATGGATGGCAATGGCAGATGGGCCAGGCAGAGGGGACTTGACAGGGTTTTTGGTCACCAGAAGGGAGTTGATGCTGTCAGGAATGTTATTGAAGCTTCTGCTGAACTGGGGATAAAATACCTGACACTATATGCTTTCTCGACAGAGAACTGGGGGAGGCCTGATGAAGAGGTCTCTGCACTAATGGGCATTATGATCCAGTCACTTAACAAGGAAACAGACACCCTCATTAAGAACAACATAAGAATGCTCACAATAGGCGATGTTAACAGGCTTGCAGGTGATGTTAAAATGAGGCTTGATGATACCCTGAACCTTACATCAGGTTGTACAGGACTTAATCTTGTTATCGCCCTGAGCTATAGTTCACGGTGGGAAATAACAGAGGCTGCAAAAAAACTGGCAGCTGACTTAAAAAAAGGAGTTGTGGATACTGATTCAATTGATGAGAGAAAATTTGAAAGTTACCTTTCAACAACAGGTATCCCGGATCCTGATCTGATGATAAGAACAAGCGGGGAGATGAGGATCAGTAACTTTCTCCTGTGGCAACTGGCATATACCGAACTCTATATTACTGAAACACTTTGGCCCGATTTTGGCAAGGATGACTTCTATGAAGCTATTATTGAATATCAGAGAAGGGAAAGAAGGTTTGGAAAGACAAGTGAACAGGTTGTGGACAATTAAAAATGAAGATGGTAATTAAACAAATAAAATCTATCCTGATTTTAACTCTGATTCTTGTTGCTTTTCCAGTCTCCGCACAGGAGATTACGGAAAAACAGGATATTTATAATTTCATGAATTATGAAGATTATGTTATTGGAGGAGTGACTGTTACCGGGGTCAGGTTTCTCGATCCGAATGCATTGATAGGGATTTCAGGATTAAGGTTAGGACAGGAGATAACTATTCCGGGAGATGAACTTAAGCTGGCTGTTCAGAAACTCTGGCAGCAGGGTTTATTTTCAGATGTAAGAATTTCAATATCAAAAACATCATTGGATACAGTATTCCTTGATATTGCCCTGCAGGAAAGACCCAGAATTTCATCGGTAAAATATAACGGGCTTAAGAAATCTGAATCGCAGGATCTTGTTGAAAAGATAAATCTTCCGGTGGGATCGCAGGTGACACCCTACCTGCTTAATACAGCAAAAAAAATAATTATTGACCATTTTGTTGAGAAAGGTTATCTGAATACTGAAGTAACATATATTCAGAAAGACGATCCGGACCAGGCAAACAATGTACTGCTTACAGTAGATGTTGATAAAAAGGAAAAGGTAAAGATATCCGAGATAAAATTTATCGGGAATGAATATTTTGAATCTTCAAAGCTTCTCCGGAAGATGAAGAAAACAAAAGTCAAGAACCTGAATTTCTTCAGAGCTTCAAAATTCATTGAAGATAAGTTTGAAGAGGATAAGCTCAAGCTGATGACTTTTTATAACGATAATGGTTTTAAGGACTTTACCATTCTTTCAGATTCATTGTTCCCAACCGAGGAGAACAGGGTAGGGCTTATTATACGAATTGATGAGGGAGATCAGTATTTTCTGAGGAATGTCAGCTGGGTAGGAAACAGTGTTTATCCCAAGGAATTCCTTGAAGCCCGGTTCAATGTTAAGAAAGGTTCTGTATATAACCAGTCGCTCATTGATGACAGGCTTAACGGATCGGCAGGTGCACAGGATGCCGTCAGCTCACTTTACCAGGATCATGGTTACCTCTTTTCGCGTCTTACTCCAGTGGAGGCTAAGGTTGAGAATGATTCAGTTGACCTGGAAATCAGGATCTATGAAGGTGATCAGGCCTACCTTAATGATATTTTAATCTCAGGGAATACAAGAACAAATGAGCATGTAGCACGACGTGAATTATATACTCTTCCCGGCGATCTTTTCAGTAAGGAAAAAATAATCAGATCGATTCGTCAGCTTGGAGTTATAGGTCATTTCGATCCCGAAAAGATCAATCCGACTCCTTTGCCTGATATTGCCAATGGAACAGTAGACCTTCTTTACAAACTGGAGGAGAGAGCAAATGACCAGTTTGAGATATCAGGAGGCTGGGGTGCCGGTATGCTTGTCGGAACAGTTGGAGTGCGCTTCAATAATTTTGCAATGCGTAACTTTTTCGACCTGAAGGAATGGAAACCTTATCCTTCCGGTGACGGTCAGTCATTAAGCCTCAGGGTACAATCCAACGGAAAGGTATACCAGTCATATACGATCTCCTTTGTTGAGCCATGGCTTGGAGGAAAGAAACCGAACACATTCTCTGTATCTGTCTACAGATCTGTTATGACTAATGGTCAGGGTAAAAATGAACAGGGCCGTCAGTCAATGATAATTGATGGTGCTACCCTTGGACTTGGAAAAAGACTTACCTGGCCTGATGATTTTTTCTCACTATACGGGGAACTTAGTTATCAACGCTATTTTTTGAAGGATTACCAGGTTTACAGTTTCCTCTTTGACAACGGAACTTCTAATATGCTCAGTCTGACAACCCGTCTTACAAGGTTCTCAACAAGTCCTAACCTAATATATCCGAGAAGCGGATCTTCTTTCTCTCTTTCACTTCAGCTGACTCCTCCGTGGTCATTGATAAGTGGAAAAGATATGACTGACGTGACAGACCAGGTTAAATATAAATGGATAGAGTTCCATAAGTGGCTGTTCAAAGCGGATTATTATTTCCCGCTTTCCCAGGATGATAAGCTTGTTCTCAATGCAAAGGCGGCATTCGGATATCTGGGATATTATAATTCGCAGATCGGACCATCACCTTTTGAATATTTCTATGTAGGTGGCGACGGTATGTCAGGATATAATTTCTATGGTCGCGAAGTGGTAGCTCAGAGAGGTTATACAAACGGTTCTCTTACTCCATACGACCCGGTAAAAGGAAAACCCTCAGGCAACGTTTATTCCAAGATAACATTCGAGTTGAGATACCCGATTTCGCTGAATCCGCAGGCAACTATTTACGGACTTTCATTTATTGAAACAGGGAGAGCCTGGTATGCCCTGAACGAATTTAATCCTTTTGATATGTGTCGTGCAGCAGGTTTTGGACTCAGAGCTAACCTGCCAATGTTCGGTCTGCTTGGTATAGACTGGGGTTACGGATTCGACCCTGTTCCTACCGGTCAGACTAATGCAAATAAATCACAGTTCCATTTTGTTATAGGTCAGCAGTTCTAATAATACAATTTAAACTATGAAGTCATGAAAAAACTAGCTTTTATAATAGTATTCACGATTCTGGTATCCGCAATGGCGGTTGCACAGAAATATGCTTTTGTTGATTCTGAGTATATAAGAAAGAATATACCTGCCTTTGAAACTGCCCAGGAACAGCTTGATGTACTTTCAAAGCAGTGGGAGAAAGAGATCTCTGACGGATATGCCCTTGTTGAACAGATGTATAAGTCGTATCAGAGTGAAGCTGTTCTTCTGTCACAGGATATGAAAACAAAGAGGGAGGAAGCAATTATTAATAAGGAGAAAGAGATGAAAGCTCTTCAGAATAAGTATTTCGGGATGGAAGGGGACCTCTTTAAGAAAAGGGAAGAGTTAGTCAAGCCGGTGCAGGATGAAATTCTGAAAGCTATCAAGGAAATAGCTGTTGAAGGTAACTATGCAGTAATTTTTGATACTGCTGCGGGAGG
>CAYLYN010000165.1:0-10328 GCA_964387565.1 uncultured Rikenellaceae bacterium
AGGCAAAACAGGATGAGGAGATAGAGCTTATCTGAGTTACGGTACCGATAGCTATCGGGAGCGGGTTGCGGGTCTCCTGTGTTGAAACTCCGGAGACTGAAAGTTGAGGGTTATTTTGATTTTCCTGATTTCTTACCGGAGTTTTTCTTTTTCAGATCTTTTCCTTTATTTTTTGAGTTCAGGGTGACAATCTTTGGATCTGCCATAAATTCCGGACCGTTGAGATTACCCAATACATTATAAAAACCGGAATCACTCCAAAAGCTGAATCCCGCAAGTTCCGGGAAACTGCTTTCGAGCTTCTTCAAAACATCAAAGCAGTCACGAGGTGCATCCTTCTCTCCCCTGATCCCGAGTTCAGCCCACCAGATTATTTTACCTGCGTTTTTCTTCTTGTCCACTGCCCATTCATACTCATTGAAAATCAGTCCGGTACCATATCCTGACTTGCCAATTATATCAACATATTCATCTCCCGGATAATATTCTTCAAGTGCTCCGGGCCTCTGGGTTGTATGAAATGCCCATATTATATTATCAAGGCCTTTGGCAGTAAAATAGTCATGGACAAGTCTGTATAGTCTTATCCCGTTTCTGCTTCCCTCTTTCGCATGCCATTTATTTTTGTCATCCAGTTCAACAAAAGGTGTATAAATCACAACTATTCCCCTTTCCTTTAACCACTGCATATTTGCTGCCATCCTGTCCATCTGCTTGTAGAAGTTGGCTTTCACGGGATTATCTCCTGAATCAAACACAGGGTCTATGGTAACAGGTGCGTTCCACCTTCCACCACAGGGATTTGCATAGAAATTATATACTCCTGCCAGAAGACCTCTGTCCCACATTTTTTTTACTCCTTCATTCCATTCGGCATCAGTAAAAGGATCATCGTCATAATCATAGGTAATGCACCCGTAGCGAGGCATCAGTCCCGTGTGATCCGAAATCTTCTTTAACCAGTTGGAAGGATGATCCATATCAGGATTCTCGTTATGCACCCAGGTAGCCATCTGCCCGAAGAGATATGAACCGTTTCCGAGCGACTTCAGATAGCTTATTATCTCATCTTTTGTCTGGGCATTTAAATTCAATGATAGTATAAGGAAGAAGATGATTGAATATTTTAACTTTTTCATGTTAAGCAGGTATTTGAAAGGTTATGATTTAAAGATAGGAATAATTTGCTGATAAATAAAAAAAGGCGGAAGGCGTGCTTCGGCAGGCTCAGCATTAAAAGGGCGGAGGGCGGAAGGTAACAGGCTTCAGGCAAAAAACCAGGTTCCTTGTGCCCAGCGTCCAGCGTCCAGCGTCCAGCGTCCAGCGTCTACTACCTTACCCTAAGGAACAATTACCTTCACACTGCTGACCGGATACGCTGCAAAGAAGCCGATAGCCCCATTACTGATATTACCCCTTACATTTGCTCCCGGACCGCTGAAAAGGGGGTTTGATCCTCTGAGCTCTGACTGTGCATCCTGAATGAAATTGAAATACTCCCGGCTGATGGTTCCCAAAGTGACTGTTAATTCATCACCCGGCAGAAGCTTTTCATTTTTTGAATTCTGATCAAGGTATGTAATTACTCCGCCGTTTACAT
Source organism: uncultured Rikenellaceae bacterium (assembly GCA_964387565.1). GTDB lineage: Bacteria > Bacteroidota > Bacteroidia > Bacteroidales > VadinHA17 > LD21. The sequence goes on from CAYLYN010000165.1 coordinate 1,601, forward strand.
ATTCACCATTAAAAAACTTGTCATCGGTAACAATCCATTTACTTAGCTTATGAGTTATCAAGTGATCGTTGCGGTATAAATCAAACCGGTAAAAATCCGTAGAAAGAGAATCACCGAACCAGCATTTGACTTCCCAGAGACCCTCTTCGCCAAACTCTTCATAAAACTTCAATCCTGCTGAATCGAGTATCACCTGGCGATTTATTACTGAACTTGCTGTGAAATCTGTAAATCCACCGACAGGAGTCAAAAGTTTAATATTCAAGGTATATTTAGTACCTTCTGTTCCACTAAAACCGGGGCCGGTCTGGTAAACACCGGGAGAATTCTCAACCAGGACAAAAACAGAAACACCGTCACTGATTGTAACTGTTGCACCTGTAACAGCCGGGGGTTCCTGGTTGTAGTAATAAGCTGTAGATTCAGTGAGATATATTGTATGAACACGTGATTCAGTTGTTACTGAACCCTCTACCACAAGCCTGATACTACCCTCATCCAACGGAAGATCAATTCTCTCAGTGCATGATAGAAGAAATGACAAAGTTGTTAAGCCTGTTAATATCCTGGTTCTAATCTTCATGCTTTCAAAATCTTATATTCCATGTCAGTGCAGGGATAACTGCAAACAGGTATGTCTTTTCGGCATATGCCAGATAGGGGTCAGTATCATCTCTAACTATGTTTATTGCCCATGAATTATGCCTGTTGTAAACATTGTAAACAGACAGATTAAGCTCGGAATGCCATTTTTTACCTGTTTTTTCCTTGCCCTTGAATGTCACAGACAGATCAAGCCGGTGATAATCATCCATCCTGTAAGAATTTCTGTCAGAATATATAGGAATTATCTCATTGCCAAGAATGGCTCTGCCGACAGGTAATGTAAGAGGCAGGCCTGTTGAATAGGTCCAGTTAGATGAGACAGCAATTCTCTGTGTCAGAGCAAAAGTTGTTACGATATTAATTGTGTGTGGTTTATCATACAGAGAAGGATATCTGTTACCCTTATTGATTTCAGGCACTATCCTGAACGATCTTGAATATGTATAGCCAAGCCAGCCTGTAAATAATCCCTGATTCTTACGTATAAGAGTCTCAATTCCATAAGAGTAACCTCTGCCCCTTCTTATTTCGCCTTCAAGGTACTGGTTAAGGAAAAGGTCAGCATGATCCCTGAAGTCAATAAGCCTTCTGAAATTCTTATAATAAACTTCACCTGATACCTCATACATGTCAGATCCAATATTCCTGAAATAACCGGCTGAAAACTGGTCACACAGCTGTGGTTCTACATTCGGAGATGAAGGGAACCATATATTCAGCGGAGTACCGGATGATGAATTTTGTGCCAGTGAAACATATTGAGCAGTGTGTGAATAGCTTCCCTTTACAGATGAAAGATCATTCAGCAGCCATGTAAATGCAAAGCGTGGTTCCAGAGCTGAGCAGGTGTTGAAGATCTTTGATGAATCATATTTAATACTGTCCACCGGAATAAAATTACTATCAAAAACATAGGAAGTAGCAGGACCTATGTTCTGAAACATAGTAAACCTCAATCCATATTTGATTGTCAGGTTTCCTGCAACCTTGTACTCATCACTGACATAGATACCATTTTCAAGAGCTGACGATGAAGGCAGTTTGAAATAGGTCCTCCCCGATGTACTTCCTATTCCGTTAATCTCACCCGGAAAGAATTTATGATAAATGGTTGATACTCCATAATTGATTTTGTGCCTGTCATTTATCATATGAATAAAATCGAGTCTTGGCTGATAGTCAGAAATATATGATTTCCAGAGAAATGAGTAAGATCCTGTACCGCCTTCAGGTGTTCCGAGATCATAGTTGTATTCTGAAAATACCAGGCTGAAATTCATAAAAAGTCTGTTAGAAAAGATATGATTCCATCTCAAAGTACCTGTAGTATTTCCAAAACCAACCTTTGAAAACTCATTTTTGAATATATCTTTTCCCGAATAGGCTGTAAAATATAGCCTGTTTTTATCATTAAGAACATGTGTTAATTTCAGGTTCACATCCCAGAAATACAGCTTGTTGTCCCTTAGATCTTCCTCTTTTGCAAAAGGAAGAAATATATCAGCATAGGTTCTCCTTCCTGCTATAAGGTATGTGGTACGGTCCTTGACAACAGGTCCGCCAACTGTAATTTTACTGGAGATAGTCCCGATACTTCCTGTTACCCCTGTCTTTCCCATATCGCCCTCCTTCATCTCCACATCAAGAAGGGATGAGAGACGTCCTCCATAGGCTGCAGGTATATCTCCTTTATACAGGGTAACATTTTTTACCGCATCATTATTGAATATTGAGAAAAAACCAAGCATATGCCCTGAATTATAGACACTTGCATCATCCAGAAGGATTAGATTCTGATCTGATCCTCCTCCCCTCACGCTGAATCCGGTTGATCCTTCACTTGTTGCCTGGACTCCCGGTAATAGCTGCAGAACCCTGACAACATCAATCTCACCAAGAAAAGAAGGGATTGTCTTTATAGTCTTAATGTCAAGCTTAACTATCCCCATTGCAGGAGCCCTTACATTTTCATCCTTCCTGTCAGCAGCTATTACTACTTCAGCAAGCTGAGTTTCACTCTTATCCATAGTAAAATCATGGACAGTATTCCTCGCTGATTGTCCTGTATGAATAATTGTTTTATAACCTATATATGAGAGTTTCAACTCCCAGTTACCGGATGGAATACTTAAAGTGTAATAACCATATTCATTTGTTGAAGTCCCGGTTTTCAGGTTTGTTTCAATGACAGTCACACCTGCCAGGGTTTCTCCGCTTTCTGCATCTCTCACATAGCCACTAAGAGTAATGTTCTTCTGCTGAGAAATGGTATCTGCGACACTCCCGTTAAGAAACAGATGATTAAGGGTAAGTGATATTATAAGAATATAAGATCTCTGCAAAAGCATTTAATGTTTGAATATTGACTTTGCAAAAGTAACCAAATTGATCAGACATATGCTGAATAAACATGAAACCGGCTACAGTATCTATTTCAGCAATTTTACAGGCCAGAAGAGCCTGTTCTGATAGATCCTGTAAAACGGGAGCCTGGCTGCCCCGAATGACTCCATGTATGAGGCTATGGAGGGAATTGATGATCCGGCAAAATCAAGTATAGTATGTGTCGAAGCAAACTCTTTTATAATCTCATTAACAACAAAGTAGCCAATACGGCGTTCTCTGCTCTGTGGTGTATTAACCACGAGAAGCATTGTCATATTGCCCTTTGTATTGACAATAAATGTTCCGAATATTAATTCCTTCCTTCCACTCCTTGCACCAATTATTCTTCCTTTCCTGTTCTCAAGGCAGAATGTCATCAGATTATTAAGCCTCTGATAATCACGTGGTTTTATTCCTTTAATTTCTTTTCCCCTGTTCCTGATAAAAAGATCGATCAACTGGTCAGGAGTGATATCATTAACGATATGTGGTTTCTTTTTTGAGGCTGATTCAATATTCCTTTTACAGTGTGTTGTAAACTTTTCCCTGAGGTTCTCATAGGGATGTGAAAGGTCGAGTTCAAAATTAACCTTCTCAGTTACGCTGAAACCCTCATGTTCAGTCTTTTGTCCGACACAAAGATCAACAAGCCTGTAAAAAGAGGGCAGATATTCAAGGAATTCATTGACCATATCGGGTGAAGGCTTATCCGGAGAAAAAGCTCCAAGCTGCTGAAGGAATACAGGAGTTGCCAGGTATCTGATCCCAAAACGCGAAAAGCCGGGGAGAGGGAATACTGAATCATAATCATCATCTACAAGAGCCTGCCAGCCGGGAGCCATAATATCGAGAAACCAGGAATATCCGTAAGGCTTGAGTGCGTGTGAGTTCAGGATACAGGTATCCCACAAGTCTCTGTCAATCTCATTATTGGCAAGGTAAACAATCATTTCTGTGCATTTAACATCGATTCAAAAACATAACGCCACGACCTTCCTTCATCAGTATCGAGCAATGAAGTATTATGCCAGATAGAAACAAAAAGTCCGCCTGCTTTCTTAACTTCTCCGATCAGTCTCAGAATTACTTCGAGTGAAGCCTTGCTGTCAGCCTTTAAATATTTCAACATTGTAACATCCATGATCTGGAAAGGGACAACCTTTAGCGCAGTAGTTAATTCATTTTCAATATCATAAAAATAAAAAGGACGTGCAATACCGGCTCTGAAACCCGGCTCGTCATGATAGCCCATTGAATAATCTGCTTTTACACCAGCTTGTAAAAGTATCCTGTATGAAACAGGTAATTTAAGTCTCAGGTAATGAAAGCGGCTTTGTTTTTCCCCGCTGGCGATTATACTGCTGTATCGTTTTACTTCCTTCTCCATTACTGAGAGTGAATCAGAGGCGCTGAATGAAGGATGTATGCCATGTTTATATTTACCGGCCAGACGAAGAACAAGCGATCGGTAATCAATATTTTTCCACGAAGGATTATGATCATACTTTGAACGGTCTCCGACAGGGAAGAAAAATATTGCATCTGAATTATTTTTGTCGATACATTCAGATATGTAATCAAATACCTCGAAGGGATCTGGCTTGCCCCCTGTTACTGTTTTATATCTCTCACCGGCATTTCCTTCGTTAACTGTAAGATCGCGGAGAAGACCTCCCAGGGATCTTATAATGCCTTTACCACGGTATTCAAAAGGTTCATCGGCATCGAAAGTAACAAGAGATCTGAATTCATTTCTTTTAAAAGCCAGAGTATGAAATTTCTTCAGTAATCCCCTGGCAAATTCCCTGGTCCAAAGGTCAACAACCGGGATCCCGAGGAAACCATTCCTGAATGAAAGGGACAAGGAGGCACTGTATCTGCCATACTCATCAGGCTCGTATTCGATATATTCCTCATACCTGGTGATAAGATAGAATGATGCTGCAAATATATCGAATGGCAGATCTGAAGTAGCAGGTGTCTGAAAAAAAACAGGCAGGTCTTTCCATCTGTCAACAATTATCTCTTTTTTGACAATTCCTTTTTCAAAGAGGATTGATGCCGGTGAAATTCTGAAGGAATCTTTCAAATCCTCATCCGAATAGTTAATCACATCATGTTTGCCCAGTTTTCGCCGGTCTGTTATTAAGTCCCATTTTAAACCGAGAATATCACCAAGGATGATCCCTGCAACATACCTCAATCTTGGAGAATCTTCGCCGGTATATATCATAACGGGCCTTGGCTCCATAATAATGATTATAATAAATGATTTGTATAAAGTTATAATATTTAATGAATTAAAACAATTTGAAAGAAACTTTAATTATCTTTGCACCCATATTAACAAAGTGATTTCCACTAGCGGTTTCATGTATCATTCCGGGTTAACAAATGAGTTCATTTTCATCAGGGATTTAATATTATCGCAAACGAAACCACATCACAAAACATTTTAATGACAAATTTTGAAGAATTGGGATTAACTCCCGGCATCCTTAAAGCGATTAAGGAGATGGGATTTGAACAGCCTATGCCAGTACAGGAAAAGGTCATTCCGCTCATGCTGGGTGAAGATGGGGATATTATTGCACTTGCACAGACCGGAACAGGAAAAACAGCAGCATTCGGATTGCCGCTGGTTCAGATAACCGATACAGAATCACTGGCGACACAGGTACTAATATTATGTCCGACCCGTGAATTATGCATGCAGATCACCGGGGATCTTACTGATTATGCGAGGTACACCGGAAAACTAAGGATCCTGGCTGTTTACGGCGGAGCCAGCATTGAAAACCAGATACGGGAATTAAAAAAAGGTGTTCATATCATTGTGGCAACACCGGGTAGGTTAATTGATCTGATTGGCAGGCGTGCTGCAAGGTTGTCAGGTGTAAGGACTGTTATCCTTGACGAGGCAGATGAAATGCTGAATATGGGTTTTCTTGATAGCATCAACGAAATACTTGAGGAGGTGCCTGCAGGAAGGAGAACTCTATTGTTTTCGGCAACAATGTCCTCAGAGATTGCAGGTATTGCAAAACGGTACATGGTGAATCCAAAAGAAATAACAATCGGTACAAAAAATGCCTCAGCTGAAAATGTAACTCATGGATATTACATGGTTCATGCGAAAGACAAATACAAAGTTCTCAAAAGGATTGCAGACTCCGAGCCTGATATCTATGGAATTGTATTCTGCAGGACAAGGAAGGAAACCCAGGAAGTTGCTTCACAACTAATCGAAGATGGATACAATGCAGATGCTCTTCACGGTGATCTGTCACAGGCCCAGAGGGATACAGTAATGCAAAAATTCAGGGTAAGAAATCTCCAGCTTCTTATTGCAACAGACGTGGCAGCCCGGGGACTTGACGTTGACGACCTGACTCATGTTATTAACTATAATCTTCCGGACGACAACGAAGTATATACTCACAGGAGCGGCCGAACAGGCAGAGCCGGAAAGAAAGGAATTTCAATTTCACTGATCAGTCCGAAGGAAAAACATAACCTGAAACAGGTTGAGCGCATTGTAAAGAAACCATTTAAGCCTATTCAGATACCTACAGGAAGTGAAATATGCGGAAAACAGCTATTTCACTGGATAAAAAAACTTGAAACTGTCGTTACAGAACATCAGGAAATTGAAAAATTTCTGCCTGAAATTTCAGAAAGATTATCAGGCCTCGACAGGGAGGAACTTATGAGAAGAGTTGTCTCCCTTCAGTTCGATAAGTTTCTTGACGACTACAGATCAGGTGAGGAGATATTTTCTCCTGCAGAAAGGGAAGATGGTTTTAAAGGTTCATATAAAAAAGGATCAGGAAGAGAATATTCCGGAACTTACAAAAGACTTTTTATTAACCTTGGAAAGAACGATGGCTTTTATCCGGAACAGCTTATTGAACTTGTAAATAAGAATACAAAGGGAAAGAAAGTACCTCTGGGGAAAATTGACCTGCTTAAAACATTTTCATTCTTTGAGGTTGAAGAAGAGTCGGCAGACTACCTGATTGCATCACTTAACAATTCAAAATTCAACGACAGAAGGGTTGCAGTTGAGATTGCACAGGAAAAACCTGAAGGTTTCAGGGAATCTGACAGATCTGGAAAAAGAGCTAAGTGGTCCGACAGGAAACCAGACCGGAAAAACAAAGGTAAGAAAGGCAAGGAGTACAAAAGAGACAGAAAGTCGAACAAAAAGGAAAAAAGAAAATTCAGCAGGTAATTTTCAAACTGATTTTTTTCTTTTCTCGGTTACAACTAAATACAGAAGTATCATAGAGACCAGGGCAATAAAAGCTCCGAAACCAAAAGCAACTGTTCCGCCGTATCCCGGGTGCACTTTATTAAAGTAACTGTAAAGTAATCCGAAAACTATACTTGCCGGCAGGGCTCCAATACCAATTGCAAAATTGAACAGTCCATAGGCGGTACCTCTTTGCTCATCAGGTACAAGATCGGCCACAAAGGCCTTTTCAGCACCTTCAGAGAAAGCATAAAATAAAGCATAAATGGCAAACAGCAGGAAGGTTGCAACTATCTGCATATCAGCGGACAAAAAAGTAATCATAGCAAAAGAGAGATATACGAATACATAAATACCCCAACCTGTAATGATAACTTTTTTTCGTCCTATCCTATCGGAAAGTGTTCCGAGGGGTGTGGAAAAGATCACCTTAATGATATGGAAAAATGCCCATACCAGGGGCAGGAACAAAATGTTTATTACGGTCGCCTGAGCATCAGCACTTCCAAAATTGACAACCATATTGTTCAGTAACGGTATTTCACGAACTGTATTAATAACCGCACCACTTCCCTGAATAGCCTCCTGAACACGGAAAAGAAGGAATGCATCAGATGAATTCCCCAGAGTAAAAAGTAACATTACAAGCAGATAATTCCTGAAGTTTTTATCGTATGCCTTAACTCTGAATGAGAAAAGGTTGTTTTCTTTTCTCTCAGGTGCTGCTTCCTTAACAAAAAACACGATTGTCATAACAGCAAGGGAACCCGGTATTATTGCAAGAATGAAGGTCCATCTGAGGGCAGTAAGAGAATCACTTATTCCGAATACCAGGAAAAGAATTATCAGTGTCATAGTTGCAAGTACCGGGCCAATAACCGCACCAGCATGATCCATGGCCCTGTGAAATCCAAATGACCTGCCTCTGAGAGTCTCATCCACTGATGAAGCAATAAGAGCATCTCTTGGTGCTGTTCTAATCCCTTTACCTAAACGATCTGTCATCCTGATAACAATGATCTGCCATGCTGCCTGGACAATCCCTGTCAGAGGCCGTATCAGAGAAGAAATAGAATATCCTGCAAGTACAAGGAGCTTTCTCTTTCCGATTCTATCGGAAATAATACCACTAACCAGTTTTAACAGGGAAGATGTTGTTTCTGCTATTCCCTCAATAATACCAAGCATTATTGCACCCGAGCCCAGAGCTGCGACATAAACAGGGATAAGAGGGTAAATCATTTCGGAAGCGGCATCTGTAAGAAGACTTACAATACCGAGCATTATAACTACCCGTGGTATTTTTCCCGAATGCATCTTCATATCTAAGACCTATCTTTTTAGGTAGTCATTGAACAAGACCTGAAGGTATGCCTTACCAGCTTTCTCAGCAAAGTCAGCTCCTCTCCCTTCCCTGATCACTGATCCTCTCATCTTATGATCATAAACATATATTGAACTGTCAGTAACAAAACCCAGACC
>CAYLYN010000166.1:0-5907 GCA_964387565.1 uncultured Rikenellaceae bacterium
GATTCATACTATTTAGGGTTGAATAAATAGTTGTAGTCTGGAAATTAATAATATAGCAGTTGAAAGAAGTAATGTAAAAATGTATCTCCGTAATATTACAATCAACCACCCCGGCCGCATAGTTACTTTTCGATAAATTTACTATCATTGTGATGCGGCCACCCCTCCTTCAAAAGGAGGGGAAACTTGTTCCAATATTTTTTGCAATATAACTATGCTCAGGTTGAAGGCAATAAGGTTGATGGATGGTTTGTTTCAGCACTATATTACATTCAGATTTTTTAATTATTTTAAATATGTTCAATAACCTCAAAATAGTTTTCCTGCTATTCCTTTCTGTTTGCCTGTTTGCAATTTCCTGCTCAGACAATAAACAGGAATCTGTTTCACAGTTATCAGAACTGGTAAAAGTCAAAGATGTTGTGATATATCAGGATTCCATGTTCTACTCTGCCTTCCCTTCTGTTATCAGACGCCCTGACGGCGAACTTATTGCAGCATTCAGAAGAGCACCTGACAGGCATATTTTTAATGAGAGAGGAAACAGTCATGTCGATCCAAACAGCTATCTTGTGATGGTAAGGTCGGCAGATGGAATGACCTGGTCTGCCGAGCCTGAATTGTTATATGCTCATCCTTTTGGAGGATCGCAGGATCCATGCCTGCTCCAGTTAAGTGATGGTACAATTATCTGCACAAGTTATGGATGGGCCTTTGTAAGGCCTGATGGTATACCCGGGCTTAAACAGCCATATGCCGGCGCAGGTGGAGCAATTTTTCTTGGAGGCTATCTGACACGGTCAAAAGATGGCGGCAAAAACTGGAGTCCGGTGATATATCCACCATCTGTTCCATCCGAAATAAACTACAATGCATACGGAATAAAACTCCCTGCTTACAACAGGGGTGCTCTTTATGAATCGAAGGATGGAAGAATACTCTGGGCGGTTGCCTCATCTCCTGCAAAAGGAAGAACGGCTGTCTACCTGATGACATCAAAAGATAGAGGCCAGAACTGGGAATACTCATGTCCGATAGCTACTGATGACTCTGTAACATTCAATGAAACATCTCTTTACGAAACTCCCGATGGCGACATTGTTGCCTTTCTTCGTACTGCTGCATTTGACGACCAGGCATGTATTGCAAGATCAAAAGATGGTGGAAAATCATTTATGAAATGGGAATCAATGGGTTTCCAGGGGCATCCGCTGAACGCACTCCGGTTACCTGATAACAGAGTCCTGCTGACTTATGGATACCGACATGTGCCTTACGGCATAAGAGCAAGGATACTTAATGCCGAATGTACTGATTTCAAAACTGCTCCGGAAATGGTACTTCGCGATGACGGAGGAAATACCGATATCGGTTACACATGGCCTGTAATGATGGACGATAACAAAATTTTAGTAGCCTATTACTTTAATAAAAAAGACGGCATAAGACATATTGCCGGCACAATACTTCAGATAGAATAATCCACAACCAAATCAAGAGCTATGATAAGAAAAACTATTTCCCTCCTTATCCTTCTGTTTTACATAACAATGATTGCTCCTGTCGTAAGCTCAGGACAGGCATATGATGAAGGATCTGCAAAAATATCCCGTACATTTAAGTGGCCTGAAGGAAAGAAGATGGCACTGAGCCTTACATTCGATGATGCAAGGTTATCACAGATAGATAAAGGTATTCCACTGCTTGACAGATACAATGTAAAAGCTACATTTTATGTATCACCGGGAAGTATGATGCAGCGGCTTGACGGATGGAAGAAAGCAGTTAAAACAGGGCATGATATTGGCAACCATTCTGTTCTTCATCCGTGCACAGGTAACTTTATCTGGGCCAGGTCAAGGGCACTTGAAGACTATTCTATGTTCTCTATGAAAAGAGAACTTGATTCTGCAAGTAAAATAATTAAAGAGACCCTTGGAATAGCGCCTTCATCATTTGCCTATCCGTGCGGCCAGATGTTTATCGGAAAGGGAGTTAATACAAAAAGCTATATTCCCTTAATTGCCTCAATGTTCGAATCAGGGCGGGGCTGGCTCAACGAATCTGCCAATGATCCTTCCTATTGCGACATGGCTCAGCTCACTGGCATGGAACTGGACGGCAAATCGTCTGACCAGATAATCAAACTAATTGAAACAGCTAAAGCTGATGGACTATGGCTTGTTCTCGCGGGTCATGAAATGGATACTGACGGAGTTCAGACATCCAGACTGGAAACCCTGGAAGCAATATGCAGATATGCTTCAGATCCGGCAAATGGAATATGGATAGATAATGTCCATAATATTGCATCCTATGTCAGAGAACAGAGAGGAGAAAAAGAATTTTCAGAATTACCTCCATACAAAAATCCTATCTACCCTGTATCAGAGAGGGTAAGTGACCTTTTAAAGAGGATGACACTCGAAGAGAAGATAGGACAGATGAATATGCCATGTGTATATGAAGGGCCACTTGGCAGATCAGTTGAAGAAAAAACAGAAGCTGTAAAGAAGCTTTCAGAGGGTACGTTCGAAGGTATGCCGGGACCAATAGGTGGCTTCTTCACTCTTGCCAATACTATTCTTCACCAGGGAACTCTTCAGCAGGCAAATTTCTTCAATGATCTTCAGAAAAGGGCAATAGAAAAGACAAGACTTGGCATCCCTTTGCTTCAGACAGAGGAAGGTACCCATGGACTGATGTGCTCGGGAGGAACGATTTTTCCGGAGGGACTTGCACTGGGAAGCATGTGGAATATGGATCTTGTGAATGATATTTATACAGTTGCAGCACGTGAGGCACGTGCTGTCGGGATACATCAGATCTTTACTCTTGTGGTAGAACCGAACAGGGATCCGAGATTAGGCAGGAATCAGGAAGGCTATAGTGAAGATCCCTATTTCTGTGCTAGGATGGCCGAAACAATTGTGCATGCAGTACAGGGTACTGATCTTACTGCAAGGGATAAAACAGTTGCCGGATTATGTCACTACCCAGGTCAGAGCCAGCCTGCCAGCGGCCTTGAAAGAGGCGCGATGGAAATATCTGAAAGAACACTACGAGAGGTATTTCTCCCTCCCTGGGAAGCCGGGATCAAAAAAGCCGGTGCACTTGGAGTGATGGCAACGTACCCTGCCATTGACAGAATACCGACTCACGGAAATGAGTTCATCCTTACTAAAATACTCAGGGAGGAATACGGATTCAAAGGCCTTGTGCTAAGCGAGGGAGGAGGTTTAGGTACTTTGTCTTATATGCGTCTGGCCCGCAATGAAAAGGAGACAGGAGTACTAGCACTGAGAGCAGGACTGGATGTTGGTATATCATATGAGGATGGATTCATAATACCTATGCTTGAGAGTGTTAAGGAGGGACAGGTGTCAATGGAGCTGATAGACAGGGCAGTAACAAGAATCCTTGAACAGAAGTACAGGCTGGGTCTTTTCGAGAATCCATATGTCGATCCTGCAAGGGCAGTTAAGGTTACTCATACAGATGAAAGCCGTAAGCTTGCCCTTGAAGCAGCAAGGGAAGGAATTGTACTGCTTAAAAATGAAAAGAACATTCTGCCTCTGAAGAAAGAGATAAAAAGTATAGCAGTAATAGGACCAAATGCCGATAATGAAAAGAATCAGCTTGGCGATTATACTTCAAAAGTAGTGCTACAGGATATTGTAACTGTGCTTGATGGAATAAAGGCTAAGGTCGGATCAAAAACAATTGTTAAATATGCCAGAGGTTGTGATGTTATAGGTGAAAAAAACAAGGATATTGCCGGAGCCACCAGAATTGCAAAAGCAAGCGATGTAGCGATTGTTGTCCTTGGAGAGAACGAATGGCAGGCAGAGGGTAAACTTGGGACGAATGGCGAAGGTTATGATGTTGCGAGCCTGGACCTTACAGGGTACCAGGAAGAGCTTTTAAAGGCTGTTTATGAAACCGGGACTCCGACCATACTTGTCCTGATCAATGGCCGCCCGCTATCTGTCAGATGGGCTGCAGAAAAAATTCCGGCAATAGTAGAAGCCTGGATCCCGGGGGAAATGGGAGGTATGGCAATTGCCGACATCCTTTTCGGAGACTGCAATCCGAGCGGAAAACTTACAATCACCGTTCCAAGGCATTCAGGACAATTACCCTCCTATTATAACTATATGCCTGAAAAGGAACACTGGATTACCGAGGGATGGGGATCAGCCTATGCTGATATGCCGGCAACTCCTTTATGGGAATTCGGTTACGGACTTGGCTTTACCAGTTTTGAATACTCAAATCTACAGATATCGCCTTTATCCTCAGGTCCTTATGGAGAAATAGGAGTCAGTATTGATATCAGGAACACCGGCAATCGCGAAGGCAAAGAGGTAGTACAGCTTTATATACATGATCTTCATGCAAGTGTTACGGTACCAGTTAAGGAACTGAAGGGATTCAGTAAGATTGCACTTAAGCCGGGAGAAAAGAAAACAATAGAATTTAAACTGACTCATGATGATCTTGCTCTTTATGATCAGAATATGAACAAAGTGGTTGAACCCGGAAGATTTGAAATAATGGCAGGCAGTTCATCAATGGATATAAGAGCAAGAGGAACTTATGAGGTGAAATAAACATTTAATACTGATAATTATGAAGAAGACTCTCCGTTCATTAATCGCAATCGTGCTGATCCTGGCAGTGCCTTCAATGGTCTATTGTCAGAATAAGACAGCCGAAAAATCTGTAATAAAAATGGGTGCAAGCCAGGTAAACATAACACCTCCTGCTCCCACTGTAATGGCAGGCTATGCAGCTCGTACAAATCCTTCAACCGGAGTGCACGACAGCCTGTATGCTTCTGCACTTTACTTCACAGGTGATAAAATAAAATCGTTGATCATTTCGGTTGATCTGATTGGATTCAGTTCAGATTTCACTGATGAATTGAAAGCCGACTTATCAAAAGCATCCGGTGTTTCACCTGAGAACATTATGATTGCTGCTGTACATAACCATGGAGCTCCTTCACCGAGAACATCTGATTCAGATGCAACAAACACCGTACCTGCATATGTAAAGTTCCTCAGGGAGAGACTTATAAGCTTATCTGCCTCAGCTGCAAAGAATCCTGTTCCGGTCAAAATGGGAATAAGCAAAGGTGAATGCAAGATGAACATCAACAGGCGAGCACCAATAGCAAATGGCAGCATTATCCTCGGCAGGAATCCTGAAGGTCCGTGCGACCACGATGTTGTTGTTGCCAGGTTTGTTGACATGAACGAAAAAACGATTGCTGTTCTCATTAACTGGCCCTGCCATGGCACAGTTAGTGGCCAGGACAATACACTTATTACAGGTGACTGGCCTGGTGCTGCTGCGAAATATATCAAGAAAAAAGAAGGAAATGATATAGTTGTGGTTGTAACTGCAGGAGCTTCAGGTGATATTAATCCTCTATACGGTCCCGGAAAAAATTTCAACGAGATTGATGCAACAGGCTTTCTCGTAGCAGAAGAAGTAAACAGGATTTTGCCAGGGATTAAAACCTATCCGCTAAAAGAGATACAAACAAACAGTACAGTTATGAAATTTCCGGGCAAAAAGCCATCATCGACTGATTTACCTTTGAGCAAATTCGAAGCGGCTCCCGACAACGAAATAAGGATAACTATCTTCAAGGTAGGCGATCTTGTACTCGCAGGAATTTCAGGTGAACTTGTAAATGAAATTGGAATGGATATCAAAAACAGATCGCCATATTCAGGAACAATTATGGTAACCCATTGCAATGGTTCGAGCGGCTATATCTGCACCGATAAGATGTTCCCTGAAGGCGGCTATGAAGTGAGAGTCACCAGGTTTATGCCGGGAGTGGAAAAGCCTTTAGCTGACAGGTATGTTGAGATGATACACCAGTTTTAAGGC
>CAYLYN010000166.1:6007-10279 GCA_964387565.1 uncultured Rikenellaceae bacterium
TTGCCGTTTAATAAAGTGTCTTGAACCCAAAAACAGGCTTGGGTTCAGTCTGAATAAGATCAAAGATGATAATTTCATTGAGTCCCTCCTTTAACCAGGAATCGGGACAATATAGCCTTTTCTGCGGACCTATATTCCAGTACCGGCCCAGGTTATGACCATTGATCCAGACAAATCCTTTGGTATAATTTGAAACATCAATAAAAGAATCTCCTTTTTCCAGCGACATAAAATTGCCTTTGAATATAATTCCTGGTCTGTCAAGATTCTTACCTGATGAACGCAAGTCATATATGGTTTTTCTGTCCATGGGCAAATTATAAACCTTCCAGTTCATAAGTGTCATGCCATTTAAAGTAACCCGCTCTGTAATCCCCTTTCTGTCAATAATATGCTGGGCAAAATTAATCCTGCCCATTCCTTCCACAAGTATCTCAAGAACAGGATTTTTTACATCAGAAACAGGTATTTCAATTGAATTTTCACCAAGTCTTCTGTCTATCTTGCCAATATAATTACCATTCAGAAATACAGTAGCAAAATCATGTAATTCGGTAATCACAAGTTTGCCAGACTTATGTCCTATTAATTCAGTCTTATATAGTATAAAACCGTAGTCCTGTCCATAAGCTTCAAAAGGCTTTGGCTGAACTGAATTTACAGGCGCGGGAAGTATGTTCCAGATTGAAGTAAACGGTAAAACACTTATTGCACCAAGCTCAATAGCCGGAGCAGGATCAGGTACAGGAATAAGTTTCTTCCCTTTTGGCAGATATGAACCAATCAGTTCTCTAAGTGCATGGTACTTTGGAGTGGCTTGTCCCTGCTCATTTATCGGTGCATCGTAATCGTAGCTTGTAACATCGGGTTCATACCCTTTTCCTCCAGAGTTGGCACCTGCCGTAAATCCAAAATTTGTTCCGCCGTGAACGACATAGAGGTTGAATGACTTATTATTATCCATCAGGAATCTAACCTCTTTCAGTAGTTTTGCAGTGTCAGGCCTGACCCATTCTTCTCCCCAGTGAGTAAGCCAGCCCGGGTAAGTTTCGCTGCTGAATACAGGTACACCGGGATTCATCTTTGCTGCCAGTTCAAAATCTTCATGCGAGCTTCCTGGATCCAGTCCGACTGCACTGCCTGGCAGTGAGCCTGCTTCAAGCATATATGTGGTAGGTCCGTCACCTGTAAAAGAGGGGATATCAACACCATTGTTTGTCCAAACCTCCTTAAGTCTTGCCATATAATTCCTGTCATTGCCATAACTACCATATTCATTCTCAATCTGTATCATAAGAAGAGGACCTCCCTTAGTTACCATAAACGGCTTAATCACCTCTGCCAGCTTTCCAATGTACCTTTCTGCAGCAGCCATATACCTGGGATCCATACAGCGCAGCTTAATATCTGGTATGCGAAGAAGATATGGAGGGATACCTCCAAATTCCCATTCGGCACAGACATAAGGACCAGGTCTTACTATAAGCCACATCTCCTCCTCCTGGACAATCCTGAAGAATTCAGCCAGGTTATGATTTCCTTCCTCGAAATCAAATACTCCCTCCTCCGGTTCATGATAATTCCAGAATATATAGGCTGATATCGTATTACATCCCATGGCTTTGGCCATCTGGATCCTTTGACGCCAGTACTCTACAGGAATTCTGGCGGGATGCATCTCCCCGCTTATTATCTGGAAAGGCTTACCGTCAAGCAGAAATTCAGTCGGGCTGAATTCAAAAGTGTGTTTCCCTTTCTGGGTATAGCCATTAAATAATGAAAAAACCATCAAAGTGGCAAAGAATAATATCTTACGTAACATAGTTGAGTTATTTTATCCTGTATCAACATCCCCCTGCCCCCTTCAAAGGGGGACTGCGGAGCAAATACATTCTATTAATTTATTCCCTTCTGTCTTAATCTCCCTTTCTCCCTCCCGATAGCTATCGGGACTCCCCCTCACAACTAGATCGCCTGATAGCTATGCAGTTTTTTATAAAAGCCATCCTTTTTACTTACTAGTTCATCATGTGTTCCGGTCTCAACAATTCTGCCTTCATCAAGAACAACAATAAGATCAGCATGCTGGATTGTCGACAGGCGATGTGCGATGACCAGTGAAGTCCTGCTTTTCATTAGTTTAAGAATAGCGTCCTGAACAAGTCGTTCAGATTCTGTGTCGAGAGCGGAGGTTGCTTCATCAAGTATCAGGATTGGAGGATTAGCCATAATTGCCCTTGCTATGCTTATCCTCTGACGCTGACCACCACTAAGCTTGTTTCCTGATTCCCCCACCAGGGAGTCATAGCCTGACTCAGTGTCCATAATAAAATCATGTGCATTTGCTATACGCGAAGCATTTTGAACCTTTTCCGGGTCAACTGAGTTCATCCCAAATGCTATATTTTCAGTGAAAGAAGCGTTAAAAAGAATAGGTTGCTGGCTGACAATACCCATCAGGTAGCGAAGATCTTTCAGCTTCAGATCGCGCACATCGTTGCCATCAACAAGAACAGCTCCCCTGTCAACATCAATAAGTCTGGGCAGAAGATCAGCCAGAGTTGATTTACCAGCTCCCGATTTTCCCACAATGGCTACTGTCTGACCTTTTTTTATTGTCAGACTGATATCTTTCAATACAGGTTCACTGTTATAAGCATACCATACTCCCCTGAATTCAATACTCTCTTTAAATCCCTCCACCGGAATTGCATTTTCCTTTTCAAAGATTTTCTCCTCAGCGTCAACAATTTCATCAATCCTCTGTATTGAAGCCATTCCTTTCTGAATGCTGAAATACGCTGTTGTAATATTTTTTGCCGGTTGTATTATCTGTGAGAAAATAATCAGGTAGGCAATAAGCTGTTCAGGTGACATCAAACCTGATCCTTTCAGGGCCATACTCCCTCCAACATAAAGCAGAATCATTACAACTATGGTGCTGAGGAACTCGCTCAGGGGTGATGCGAGAAAGTATTTACGTACCACGCGTTTAAATATCTTCGAATATTTTTCATTTGCCGCATCAAACTGATTCTGCATCTTCTTTTCAGCATTGAAAACCTTAACTATTCTCAGGCCGGTTAAAGTTTCCTCAACTACAGTCAGAAGCTTCCCAAGATTTTCCTGACCACTGAGCGAGGATGATCTGAGTGTTCTGCTTGCCCTGCCGATCAACCAGCCACTGAGAGGAAGCAGGACCATCGCGAAAAGAGTAAGCTGGTAGTTTGATACAAACAGATAAATAACAAATATAATAATATACATAGGGTCCCTGAACAACATTGTTAGTGAAGCTATGACTGATATCTCCACTTCCTGGACATCATTTGATATCCTGGTCATAACGTCTCCTTTTCTGGCATCGGTAAAATATGATATAGGTAGCCTGAGAAATTTATCGTATAATTTCCTTCGGAGATCACGGACTGTGCATGAACGTATATAGGCAATACTATTGTTTGCAAGGAAAATAAAAGTATTCTTCAGAAGGCTGGCACACAATACTATGATAACAACAAGCATCAGGGCTCCTGTCTTTCCATAACTTTCAATAAATGCTGACAGATAATAACGCGAAAAATCCTGGATATAATCAATTGTCATCTGAAATTCTCCGGGATATGCCACCTCTTCTACCTGGTTAAAAAGGATTTTCAGGAATGGTACAACCAGCGAGAATGAGATCAGTGCAAAAAGCCCACCCAGTACATTATACGCAATACTTCTGACAGCTGACCAGCGGTAAGGTGCAAAGTATTTAAGCAGTAACCTGATATTCTTCATAAAGCGTGTCTGGTTAGAAACCCGTGTAATTAAGTGGAGATATCGCTTTCAGTTCTGCTTTTACCTCATAACCCAGATCAAGGTCATCAATGAATCTTAAAATAGATTCCCTTGTTATTTTCTGATTAGTCCTTGTAAGCTCAAGTAATGCCTCATAAGGATTCGGATATCCTTCGCGCCGGAGTATCGTCTGAATGGCTTCGGCAACAACAGCCCAGTTATTCTCAAGGTCGTGCTCGATCTTTTCAGTATTTACAATTAGTTTGTCAAGACCTTTCAGAATTGATTTGAATGCAAGTACTGAATGTCCTATCGGAACTCCGATATTTCTGATAACTGTAGAATCAGTCAGATCGCGCTGAAGTCTTGAGACAGGCAATTTCATTGAAAGATGTTCAAAAACTGCATTAGCGTAGCCAAGATTACCTTCTCCGTTTTCAAAATCAATTGGATTCACCTTGTGTGGCATAGCTGATGAACCTATCT
>CAYLYN010000167.1:0-10180 GCA_964387565.1 uncultured Rikenellaceae bacterium
CAATAGCAATATATTATGATTAATTCAGAATTAAAATGTTATTAATAATTACATTCGTTAATATTGTGAAATATCAATTTTTTTCTAAATTTTTTACATTATTAAGCTGTTAAAAATATTTAAAAGAGGTAATTCTATACAATATAAAATATGAGAATTCTGTATTCATAAGAGTTGTTTTTCTATATTGCAAATATTTTTAGAATGTTTTGATTAGAGAGCACCTTATATTGTTATCCTTTTTATTCAGCCTGCATTTAAGGACTGACGCTCAGATTCATGACGGGTGGCTGGGACCTGAGAGGACAGGGCATTATTCTGGCACCGGATTGATAAAGAAGTGGCCTGAAAGCGGACCAAAACTTCTCTGGGAAACAACTGATATCGGACCCGGATTTTCGAGTATTACCGCTTCTGACGATGCTGTATACATAACGGGTCGTGTTGGTGAAAATGATGTGCTTACATCTTTCTCTGTTGACGGAAAAAAGAGATGGGAAGTTATTTATGGAAAAGCATCTTCAAGTAACTATCCTGACAGTCGTGGCACAGCCACTCTGTGGGGTGATAAACTGTTTATTGTAAGCGGAACCGGTGACCTTGTCTGCATAAGTATCCGGGGTAAAATTCTATGGTCATTGAATTATTTTAAAAAGTATGATGGTGTAATTCCTGATTTTGGTATCTCTGAAAATCCTCTGGTCGCAGGAAACAAAGTAATTGTGACTCCGGGTGGCAGGAAGGCTGCAATGGCAGCTTTAAACTGCGAAGATGGAAAAGTTGTCTGGGAGACTCCTTCAATTGATGATGTAACTCAGTATGTGAATCCTATACTGATAGAATTCGCAGGGAAAGGACTTATAGTGACGCATTCTGCAAAGTATGTTATTGCTGTTGATCTTAATACGGGAAAGCTGCAATGGAAGTTTGACTATATGTCTCATTCCACAACATCTGAATGGAGATTCGCTCACATAAACACCCCTGTTTTCCGCGATGGCTTCTTGTTTGTATCAAGTGGTTACGATAAACCTGCTCTTAAGCTCAGACTTAACGCTGACGGCTCTCCCCCAACAGTTGTATGGAAGAATAATGATCTGGATCCGCATGTTGGTGGTGCCATACTTCTGGGAGAATACCTTTATGGATCAAACTGGGAGACAAGCTCATATGGTAAATGGGTTTGTGTTGACTGGAATACTGGAAAAACTCAATGGATCACTCCCTGGTACAATAAAGGATCACTGATAACAGCCGATGGAATGCTTTATCTGTATGAAGAGAAAAACGGTCATGTAGGACTAGTTAAGCCAGGAGCTGAAAAACTGGAGATAATAAGTGAATTTAAAATAAGTAAAGGCAGCGGACCATTCTGGGCCTATCCTGTTATTAAAAATGGCAGGCTTTATCTTCGACATGGCAGCTACCTTGCAGTTTATTCAATAAAACCATAGATATTAAATATTAACTAACATTAAATAATGATCAGAATGAAAAGAAGCGAAATTAGAATTTTTCTGGCTACTGTAATGATAATGATTACAGTAACTTCTTATAGTCAGGAGTATGGATGGCGCGGACCTGGAAGAACCGGGATATACAATGAAACAGGACTCATGAAGTCATGGCCTTCATCGGGACCGGCTCTTATCTGGGAGGTTGAAGGTTTAGGGATGGGATATTCAAGTGCAACTGTAACAAATGATGCAATATACATTACTGGCGTCAGGGGCGACAAGGATGTCCTGACAGCTCTCACCCAGGATGGTAAAAAGAAGTGGGATATCGAATACGGAACCATGTCAAAAGTAAACAGCTATCCTGAGAGTCGTTGTACCCCGACAGTGACCCAGGGAAAAATTTTCGTCGTCAGTGGTTCAGGAGAACTGTCGTGTATATCAACAAGTGGAAAAAAACTCTGGTCGGTAGATTATTTTACAAAATATAAGTGTACTGTTCCACGTTTTGGCATTTCTGAATCTCCTCTTGTTGTTGACAATAAAGTGATTATAACTCCGGGTGGCCCTGTTGCAGCCATGGTTGCTTTTGACATAAACAAAGGTACAGTTGTCTGGGAAACTGCTTCACTCAATGAGGGTATGCAATATGTAAATCCTCTGCTTGTTGAACAGGGAGGTAAAAAGGTGATTATAACTCACACTCCTACCTGGATTATAGGAGTAAACGCTGCAGATGGAAAGCTAATCTGGAAATTTGATTTCGGATCAGTGAATGAAGATAAAAAGGGTGGAAAAAATTACATACATACACCTATTTATAAAGATGGATTTGTTTTTGCAGCAAACGGGTATAAACAGACTTCGGCCAAGATCAAGGTTAATGCTGACGGAAGTGAACCAACCCTTGTATGGAAAAACCCTGATATTAATCCTCATGTAGGAGGAATGGTGCTTATGGGAAATTACATATACAGTTCAACTCATGATAATAATAATATGGGGAGATATGTCTGTGTTGACTGGACAACTGGAAAAACAATGTGGATAACAGAATGGAATAACAAAGGATCGATCATTGCTGCAGAAGGATTGCTTTATATATTTGAAGAAAAAGGCGGTAATGTTGCCCTGGTAAATCCGAATCCTGCAAAATTTGACGTTATCAGTTCATTCAGGATATCAAAAGGTGCCGGACCCCACTGGTCACATCCCGTTATCGACAAAGGAAGGCTATTCCTCCGTCACGGAGATTATATGGCTGTATATAATATTAAAGCCAAATAGTCTTATTCGGAAGAATCCTGTGGTTTGCCAATTTTTTTAACCGTCGCTGAAGCATGGAGAGGTAAAATATATTTTTTCAATTCTTAAACAGATATATTGAAATAAAGAAAAGCCTATCCTGTCATAAATTCAGAAGTTCGTTAAATATTTGATAATGTCGTCAACAGGCCGTAATAGCTTTATTATAATTCTGGCAATAGCAGTTTTTGCTGCTTTGTTCTCCTGGTGGATATTTGCCGTTCCTTCATATGATGTGACTGTTCGGATACCGGGAATGGACAACAGGCCTCCCCAGAAGCAGATATCTGATTCCATTTATGTAGGTGAGAATTTTGATCCTCTGGGAATAATTGATGAGGTTGTTCCCGGCAACTGGCCGCGTTTCAGAGGAGCAGATTTTGATAATATCAGCAAGGATCAGACTCCGCTGGCAGAATCATGGGATACTTCAGGCCCGCCTGTTGTATGGCAGGTAACTCTGGGCGAAGGATATGCCGGTCCAGCAGTTTATAATGGACGGGTATATGTGCTTGATTATAATGAAAAGAGGAAAGCTGATATGCTCAGGTGCTTTTCCCTGAAATCAGGCAAAGAGCTATGGAGAAGATGGTATACTGTTGAATTTAAGCGTAACCATGGATATTCGCGTACCATTCCTGCTGTTACTGAAAATTACATTGTCACTATCGGACCCAGGTCACATGTTATGTGTCTAGATCCTGCGGATGGAAGACTCTTATGGACTATTGACATGGAGAGGGAATATGGAGTTCCTGGCAGCGCTAAGGGCAAGATAACACCTGAATTTTATTCAGGTCAGTGCCCCCTGATCGATAATGATGTTGCTGTTTTTGCTCCGGGGGTAAAGCTCTTATGATAGGGGTTGACTGCAAAACAGGGAATGTTCTCTGGAAAACTCCAAATCCGGATTCCCTCAGAATGTCGCATACATCAGTTATGCCAATGACGATTCACGGTAAAAAAATGTACGTATATGCTGCGCTGGGAGGTGTTTGCGGCATTTCTGCTGAAGGAGAAGACACAGGTAAGCTGTTATGGAAAACAACTGCCTGGAGTCCTTCAATTGCAGTTGCATCACCTCTCTATCTTGGAAACGGTGAAATTGCTGCATTCGGAAGCTATGGTTCCGGAACTGCCAGAATTCTTATAAGCAATGATGGTTCAGGTTATAAAGCAACTATTACGGAACAGCATAAATCTTCCGGAGGACTGGCAAGTGAACAGCATACACCTATAATGGTTGGTGATAATCTCTGGGCAGTGTTGCCCGAAAATGCAGGTGCTCTGAAAAGGCAGCTTGCATGTTATAACAGGAATGATCTCATAACCCCTGTCTGGTCAAGTGGAAAAGAAGGGCGTTTCGGAAAAGGAATGGGACCATTCATCCTGAGTGGGAATAAACTGTTCCTGCTTGATGATGAAGGAACACTTTACCTTTTCAAACTGGAAAAATCTTCAGCTACGATGGTTTCTAATCATAAGATATTAGAGGCCATAGAAGCATGGAGCCCGATGGCTATTGCCGGTAAATATCTTATAATGAGAGATGCGCATAATATGCTTTGTCTCGATATAAGCAAAAAGGAATAAAATGAATAAACTCTGGACAACTGTAGCCATAATTATCCTTCTCCTGGTATTTATAGGATATATGGTTTTTGATCTGGTTTTTAAAACAGATATTCCTGAACCTTCTTCAGAACCCCCGGCAGATACCGTCATAGCAGATCAATGGTATGTTGACAGGGTGCATGTGACAGAAGAAGGTAGTCTTCTTGCAGTGGCAGCTTTAAAGGATGGAGGATTAATTCTGGGTGGTGATTCTTTTGTCGAATGTTTATCACCTGAACTGACAGTTCAATGGAAATCAAAAACTGAATCGATAGTTACGGCGGTTGCGGCTTCATCAAACAGAGTATATGCTGCAGTGGCAAATACAATTCAGGTTTTTGACCTTACCGGAAAACTTATTGCTGACTGGGGCCCTTACGAACAAAAATCATATATAACATCTGTTGCAGCTAATGATTCATATGTTGCATTTGCAGATATGGCATCAAAGACAGTATTTGTTATGGATACAGGAGGAGAGGTTAAAAATTTTGTTGGAAGAACAGGCGAACCGTTCGTTATTCCAAGCCCCTATTTTGATGTAGCATTAGACAAGGATAATATATTATATGTAGTAAATACCGGTAAATTCAGGATCGAAAGACGTTCAATTGAGGGCAATATAATTGATTCCTTTGGCGAACCCGGTCTTGCTCCAGATTATTTCTGCGGTTGTTGTAATCCTTCCCATTTTGCTCTTTATAAGGATGGATATATTACTGCTGAAAAAGGTTTGAACAGGATAAAGCTTCTTGACAAAAACGGCAGATTTATTGAATATGTTTCCTCAAAAAATAATTATTTGCCTCCTGTCCCACTAGATCTGGCTGTTTCCTATGATGGTTCCATAATTTTCGGAGCCTATCCTGCCAAATCGGAATTATATGTATTTAAAAGAAAGTAATATATGAACAGAAAGGAGTTTTTTGTAAAAGTGATCAGATATCTGCTATTCGGATTTCTGGCAGCGATCATTGCAATTACAGGAAAGCGGGTAATTACAGGGAATGAATGTACATCATGCCCTGGAAATGGAATATGTTCGGGAGATACAGATTGTTCAAAGTTTTTATCTGAAAAGAGATGAAGGAGAAGAGCAATAAGCAGGAAACCAGGCGTGACTTTGTGAAAGTCGCGGGGAGATTATTGCTGGCAAGCCCTGTACTGGCGTTGCCTGTGATACTTTCGAAAAAAACAGATATTAAGGGTTTTGTATGGCAAATAGATCCTTATAAATGCACCAGCTGCGAACTATGCAAAAGCAGTTGTGTAATGACTCCCTCGGCTGTGAAATGCATGAATGCATTTCCAATGTGCGGTTATTGCGATTTTTGCCCGGGATTTCTCCGCCAGGGCGCTAAAACATACACAACCGGAGCAGAGAACCAGTTATGTCCGGTTGGTGCTTTAAAAAGAAAATTTGTTGAAGAGCCATATTTCGAGTATACAGTTGACGAAGATTTATGTGACGGTTGTTCAAAATGTGTTAAGGGGTGCTACGATTTCGGAAACGGATCACTTTACCTGCAAATTATGCATAATCTCTGTGTAAACTGCAACCAGTGCGCCATAGCCAGGGTATGTCCGTCAGATGCAATAATAAGAGTTCCGGCAGAAGATCCGTATATAAGAAAAGAGTTAAAAAAGGTATAGAAATTGAAGAAATTTACACGATACGCACCCTACATTGTACTGCTGATAATGATTGTCTGGCAAACAGTCCTCTATTCACAGCCACAGAGATTTCCCAGGCCGGAATTTGAAGGCGGATACACCTTTCCTACTCATCAGTTCCTTTTTCAGAGAGGGCCTTTATGGGAATACATGGATGTTGCAGTTCTCATTATTGCCCTTCTCGCCACAGCGTGGGTGGTAATAAAGAAGAGATCACGCCAGGGGCTGATATGGATTTCTCTCTTTTCTCTTGCATATTTCGGTTTTTACAGGCAGGGATGCATCTGTTCCATAGGTTCCATCCAGAACCTGTCACTTGCATTATTTAACAGTACTTATTCAATACCACTGACAGCACTTCTGTTTTTCAGCATCCCCCTTCTTGCTGCACTTTTATTTGGTCGTGTTTTCTGTGCAGGTGTATGTCCTCTTGGAGCAATACAGGAACTGACCGGTTTCAGGCAGATCAGGGTACCCAGAAGAGTTGAAGCTATTCTGGCTGCTCTTCCTTTTGTTTATCTTGGTCTGGCAGTTCTTTTTTCAGCTACCGAAAGTCAGTTTGTTATTTGCCGTTATGATCCCTTTGTTGGATTTTTCAGAATAGATGCCCCATTTACAATGGTTATATTCGGATCACTGCTGCTCGTCACAGGTATCTTTGTAAACAGACCATATTGCAGATATCTTTGCCCCTACGGAGTCCTGCAGAATATCTTTTCAAGGTTTTCAATATGGCATATGACAATCACTCCTGCCGAATGCAGAACTTGTCGTTTGTGTGAATCAGGATGTCCATATGATGCAATACTTCAGTCAGATCCTGTTACGGAAAAAGAGGCAGCAGCAGGTCCACAGAAAGAATCACTGAAATATGCCCTTATTATTCCTATACTCGCAGTTGCTATGGCTGTAATCATGTATAATCTTTCACCCTCACTGGCTGTTGTAAATGACAATGTAAAACTTGCCAGGGAAATAAGACTGGAAAAAGAGAGAGGAATAAAAGCAGTATCTAAGAACGCTGTTGCTTTTTATGAATCGGGCAAGACCGAGGAAGAGCTCTTTGCAGAGGAGCAGAAAATTATAGGCAGATTCAGAAAAGGTACCCCATGGGTGGGAATATTCCTGGGCTTATCGCTGGGAATAGGATTATTCAGGTTAACAGTACGTGACCTGAGACAGGATTATGTGCCTGACCGGGGAAGGTGTTATAGTTGTGCAAAATGTATGAAGTTTTGTCCTGTTAAGATAAATAGTTAGAAAATGAAATTTTCAGAAAAGGAGATCAGAATATTCAACGGCATTAGCATTATTGCAGGAATCTTTACTGTGGTTGTTGCAATTACAATGATTTTCAGCCTGGTACAACTAAAAACCATCAACCCTCTTGATAGTCCTGCAATCGTAAAAATAAAGGAACAATTCGACAGGGATACTGAAAATAAGGATCTTGCCGAACAGGTAAGGGCAATAGACCTTATGGCACGGAAGGCATATTTTTCATCAAGGTGGCAGGTTGAAACAGGTTCCTACCTCCTTCTCGCCGGAGCTCTTTTATTTGTGGTTTTACAAAGGCTTGTTGCCGGTAGTGAAAAACCAGCAAAATCCTTTCGACCTGACAAACCTGATATTAAATCTGAAAGGAGCAGAAACAGGAAGTATCTTCTGATCTCTGCAGTATCTATTACTCTTCTGGCTGTTATTTCATCATTTGTCTTACGATCGGAATTGCCGGCTCCGGGACGATCATCTGCCTTATCGGAAAAAGGCAGCGAAGAGGTTGCCACCTCAGGCATTAATATGCCTGATGAAGTCAATTATCCATTTTTCAGAGGAGAAGGAAGTCGCGGCATTTCAGCAGGAGAAGGTTTTCCTGTTGAATGGAACGGAGAGACCGGGAAAAATATTAAGTGGAAGATCAGCAATCCTAAACCAGGGCAGAGTTCACCTGTGATATGGGGAGATAAGCTCTTTATAACAGGTGCCGGTGACGGGGAAATAGCAATATACTGTATTGATAAAAATACAGGTGAATTATTGTGGACAGGATCAGGAAAGGATTTTCCTGAAGCCTCAGCGGAAGAACCGGAATCGGACGCTGAAGCAGGAATGGCTGTCCCTACTCCAGCTTTGAACAGTGATTATGTATGTGCGATGTTCGGCAATGGAAATCTTGTTTGCTATGATCATGACGGAAATTTTAAGTGGGGCAGGAATCTTGGAGTTCCTCAAAGCTCCTACGGCTATTCAGCGTCACTTCTGATTTATGATAATCTGGTCCTCGTGCAATATGACAGCCAGGAGAAGATCTCTCTCTCAGGCTTTGATCTGAGCAACGGAGAAATGAAATGGGATACTCCCAGACCCGGGCGTCCCGTCAATTCATCACCAGTACTTGCATCTATTGAAGGAGTTCAGCAAATTATAATAAATGGCAATCCTGGAGTCTCCGCATACGACCCTGTATCGGGTAAGGAGTTATGGACACTTCCCGGAGTTTCAGGGGATGTGGCAGCTTCTGCTGCAGTAAACAGCAGCAATGTGTTTGTGGTTTCAGACTATTTTAAACTGATGGCTTTAAAGCCCGGAAAAACAGGATCAACTGTGTGGGAAGACAACAATTTTACAGCAGATGTGTCAAGTCCTGTTGCTAATGATGAATTCCTGTTTATGACAACAGGAAATGGTGATGCTGTATGTTACAATGTGCAGACAGGAGATACACTCTGGTCCACCTATTTTGATAATCCTTTTTATTCATCTCCAATTATCTGCGACAATAAAGTCTGGATGCTGGACCGTTCCGGAATCATGTATATAGCGGAAGCAAAAGGAGAGCTGAAAATTATTTCAACCTCACCTCTGGGTGATCACACTGATCCCACTCCGGCATTTTCAGAAGGTAAAATATATATCAGGGGAAAACATAACCTGTATTGTATCTCATCAAAATGATGAGAGTTGTATTGTCTAAACATTGATGGTAGATTGTTTGTTAGACTTTTTAAGAACATCAACAATATATCTGGTAACTCCCTGAAATGAAGGCGCTTAAAATATTAATATTATTATCGTTGACTGCTACTCTGAGAGCACAGGTAAATGACTGGCCCGTATTCAGAGGCAAAAGTTCATTGTCAGGAATATCTGATTTTGAGATTGTTCAATCACCTGTTTTATTATGGAACATTTCTACAGGAGTAAGAACAAAATCCTCCCCAGTCCTTAGCGACAATAATCTTTATTTCGGTAACGATAAAGGAACTATTCACGCAATTTCTTCTGAGGGAAAAATTTTATGGAAGTTCGAAACAGGAAGTCCGACTGAGGCCCCTCCCCTGGTTTTTGCGGGAAAAATTTTTGCAGGTTCTGCCGACGGCACTTTAAGAGCTATTGACAAAACAGCCGGAACGCTTATCTGGAGCTATAAAACTGATAATAAGATTGCAGGTTCGGCAAATGCCTGGGAGTCAGGATCAAAATCAGGTATTGTATTTGGAAGTTATGATTATAATCTGCATTGTGTTGACCCGGTCACAGGAAAACTGCGATGGAAACTTGAGACACAGAATTATGTAAACGGGACTCCTGCAATTTTTGGAAGCAGTGTTGTTTTTGGAGGTTGCGATGGAATTATGAGAATTGCTGATGTTGTTACAGGACGAGAGACTGATACAATAAATATAGGTGTTTATATAGCCGCATCTCCGGCTATTTCATCAGGAAGAGCTTTTTTCGGTGATTATGATGGAGAATTGTATTGCATTGACCTGAAGCAGAGAAAAGTAGACTGGCAGGTAAGTGCTACTGAAAATGGTGGTCCGATCGTTGCTATACCGGCAGCCGGAAATAATATTGTAGCTATTGGCAATGATGATAAGTATATGTACTGTTTCAATATAAATACAGGTAAGCAGATGTGGAGGTTCAGAACTAATGGGGCTGTCACCGGTTCTGCGGTTATGACTCCGGGCAGGATACTTTTCGGCAGTTCAGACGGAAACATTTACCTGTTAAATATAACTGACGGCAAGAAAGTGTGGAGTTTTAATGCCGGAGCTTCAATTGGCAGTTCACCGGTTGTTACAAGGGAAAGATTTTATTTTCTTACTGAAGATGGAAGAATGTTA
>CAYLYN010000168.1:0-10126 GCA_964387565.1 uncultured Rikenellaceae bacterium
GGGGAAAGAGCAAGCAGGGTATGTACGGTGATGTTATGATGGAGGTCGACTGGTCGATAGGCGAAATAATGAAAGCACTTGAACGGAACGGTATTGAGAAAAACACCCTTGTAATATTTACCAGCGATAACGGTCCATGGCTAAATTTTGGAAACCATGCAGGATCAACAGGGGGCTTACGTGAAGGAAAAGGATCAAGCTGGGAAGGAGGCCAGAGGGTTCCCTGCATAATGAGGTGGCCAGG
Organism: uncultured Rikenellaceae bacterium; assembly: GCA_964387565.1. Taxonomy (GTDB): domain Bacteria; phylum Bacteroidota; class Bacteroidia; order Bacteroidales; family VadinHA17; genus LD21. Next base: position 245 of record CAYLYN010000168.1, read on the forward strand.
GGTAATCCCTGAAGGGGAGATTTGTAATAAGCTGACTTCATCAATAGATATATTGCCTACACTCGCTGAAATTACAGGAGCTGCGCTTCCTGATAAAAAAATTGACGGTATCAGCATTCTTCCGCTTATGAAAAAGATTGAAAATGCAGCACCAAGACATGAATTCTACTATTACTACCAGCGGAACAGCCTTGAAGCGGTACAAATTGACTACTGGAAACTGGTTCTGCCTCACCAGGGAAGAACATACCGGGGTCAGAAACCGGGTAATGACGGATGGCCAGGACCAACAGCAACTGAAACTATAACTAAACCAGAGCTTTATGATCTTAGACGCGATCCCGGAGAATGGTATGATGTGTCGGAATATTACCCTGAAAAAGTAAATGAGCTTCAGACCCTTGCAGAAAAGGCAAGAGCAGATCTTGGCGATGATATCACAGGCGCTCCTGGAGCAAACAGAAGACCTATTGGCACTTTAAAATAAACATTCATAGATAATTAAAAATGAGTAGACTAATTTACCCCCCTTCAGGGGGGCAGGGGGGCCTGAAAGTGGCAGGAATATTTACCTTATCACTATTTTCATTACATAGCTCGGCTCAGCAACCAATTAAACGCCCGAATATCCTCTGGATCTCAACAGAAGACCTCAGTCCGCACATGGGCTGTTATGGCGACAAAGTTGCAAAAACACCAAATATCGACCGCCTGGCTTCGCAGGGTATAAGGTTTGATAACGTGTTCACTACAGCAGCAATCAGTGCCCCTGTACGTGCCGGAATGATTACAGGTATGTATCAGACCTCAATAGGATGCATGCATATGAGGACAACTTCATACAGGAGAGGTGTTGAAAACCCGGTTGAATTTACAGCTGTTCCTCCACATTATGTGAAAGCATTCACTGAATACCTCAGGGCCTCAGGCTACTACTGTACAAACAACAATAAAACTGATTATCAGTTCTCTAAAGATCCTGTTCCTGCAAGCATATGGGATGAATGCAGTACCACTGCCCACTACAGGAACCGTCCTGATAAGAATCAGCCATTCTTTTCTGTCTTTAACTGGATTGGCACCCATGAGAGCAAGAACTGGGATATATCAAATGTAAAGACTGATCCGGCAAGTGTGGTAGTGCCTCCGTATTATCCTGATAATGATATCGTAAGGCGTAATATAGCCAAAATGTATGATAATATTGCCCAGCTTGATTCTATTGTTGGAGCTTTGATATCGGAACTTGAAAAGGAGGGAGAACTGGATAACACAATAATCTTTTTCTGGGGCGACCATGGTGATGGATTGCCAAGAGCTAAAAGATGGCTTTATGATTCGGGCTTGAAAATACCTCTCATAATAAAATTCCCCGGCAATGAAAAAAAGGGAACTGTTGACAAAAGGCTCATTAGTTCAATCGATTTCGGGCCTACAGTTCTTTCACTTGCCGGAGTGACCGTTCCATCTCATATGCAGGGAAGGCCTTTTCTGGGTTCTCAGCAGGGCGAACCGCGAAATGCTGTATTTGCTGCCCGCGACAGGGTCGATGAGTCGTATGACATGATTAGAGCTGTACGTACAAAAAATTGTCTCTATATACGTAACTACTATCCAAATGAACCATTTCCTATCTGGGTGCCTTATCTCCACAGGATGCCAATATACCAGGAAATGCTTCGTCTCGATGCTGAAGGTGTCCTTACAGGCCCTCAAAAGTCATGGATGGCCTATTCACGTCCTCCTGAAGAGATATACAATATAGCGACTGATCCTTACCAGATTCACAATCTTGTAAATGATCCTGAAATGAAGCTTACACTTTCTGATATGAGAGAGTTGCTGGACAAATGGACCCTCGAAACAGGTGATTTGGGACATATGAACGAATCGGAAATGATTGAACAGATGTGGCCGGGAGGGAAACAGCCTGTAGCAGATGTCCCATATTTTATAACAAATTCATCCGAAGACAGGGGGACAAAGAACGTAAGAACCGGAGGAACTTATTCATATCCAATGACTTTAGCCTTTTATTGTCCAACTCACGGAGCCTCGTTAGTGTATACTTTTGAAACTTCTCAGAATCCTCACTGGCTGCTTTATAACGGTCCGCTTCATCTGGCAAGAGGCAGCCATACCATTCGTGTTAAGGCTGTTAGATATGGATATAAAGAAAGTGATGAACTAAAAGGAAACTTCACTATAAAATAATCGTTATGCAAACTGACATCAAACTGTTATCGGTACTAGGTATTGCAGCACTCGCCTCTGCATGTTCAGGCGGAGCAAAGAAATCTGAAAGACCAAATATAATATACATAATGAGCGATGACCATGCCTACCAGGCAATCAGCGCTTATGGCAGTCCTCTTAAGGACCTCGCACCCACACCCAACATCGACCGCATTGGTCAGAATGGTATGAGGTTTGACAGATGTCTTGTAACAAATTCATTGTCAGGGCCATGTCGTGCTGTGGTGATAACCGGTAAATATGGACATCTTACAGGATTCATGAAGAATGAAGGGCAAGCACCTTTTGATGGTACACAGCAAACCTTTCCGAAACTTCTTCAGGCAGCAGGTTATAATACTGCAATGATAGGAAAGTGGCACCTTGGATCAGAGCCAACAGGCTTCAGCCATTGGGAGATACTACCAGGTCAGGGGCATTATTATAATCCGGATTTTATAACAAAGGAGGGACAGAAGAGAAATGAAGGATATGTGACAGAACTGATTACCGAGAAAAGTATTAACTGGCTCAAAGAAGTTAAAGATCAGGGCAAACCGTTCATGCTTATGATGCATCACAAAGCGCCTCACCGTGAATGGCAGCCCGGACCAAACGAACTGAAACTATATAAGGATATTACATTTCCGGAACCGGCAACTTTATTCGATGATTATTCAGGAAGGGGAAGAGCCGAAGAGGAACAGGATATGACGATTTCCAAAACAATGAGAATCATAGAGGATCTCAAGCTGTTTCCTGATACAATGAAGAGGAAGAACGTCGGACTTAACCGGATGAATCCTGAACAGGAGTCTGCATGGGATGATGTTTATGATCCGATAATAAAGCAGTTTTATGGCTCTAAGTTGTCCGGCGATGAACTGGTCAAATATAAATACCAGAGATATATGCAGGATTACCTTGCCTGTATTGCAGCAGTAGATAAAAGCGTGGGAGAGGTACTCGATTTTCTTAAAGCAAACGGGCTTGATAAAAATACTGTTGTTATCTATGCTTCCGACCAGGGTTTTTATCTGGGGGAGCATGGATGGTTCGATAAAAGATTCATGTTTGAAGAATCTTATCGTACACCCTTGCTTATTCATTGGCCCGGGGTAACCTTACCCGGAAGTGTGAACAAAGACATTGTATCAAACCTCGACTTTGCTGAAACCATTCTCGATATTGCCGGTGTAGAAGTACCTGCCGATATGCAGGGGAGGAGCATGGTGCCTGTACTTCAGGGAAATACTCCGGCTGACTGGAGAAAAGAACATTACTACCACTACTACGAATATCCTGCTGTTCATAGTGTTAAACGACATTATGGAATCAGTACAGAACAATACAAGCTTATTCATTTTTATTATGATATTGATGAATGGGAACTGTTTGATTTTAAGAATGATCCGATGGAAATGAAAAACCTTTACAATGATCCCGCCTATGCTTCTGTAAAAGAAGATCTGCATAAACGATTAAAAGATATAATGGCAAAATACGGCGATAGTGACGAACTGGCAAGATCCTTTTTACCTGTAAAATAATCTCCGTGTCTCTCCGTGCACTCCGTGTCTCCGTGGTTAAAAAAATGAATTAGTACAATAGTAAATATTAAATGATGAAAGAAATAAGAAGACTCCTGCTGCTCTCCGTGGCTTTACTTATTCTGACAACATGTTCAGAACAAAAAGTCGATAATTCCCTTCCCAGGAGCACACCGGAAGAAGAAGGAGTTTCATCAGCTGCAATACTTAATTTTATAGAAGCCGCGGATAAAGAGGCAAATGAAATACACAGCTTTATGATGCTCAGGCATGGAAAGGTAATAGCCGAAGGCTGGTGGAAGCCTTATGCACCAGATCTTAAACATACTCTATACTCACTGAGTAAAAGCTTTACCTCTACAGCAGTTGGATTTGCAGTTGCAGAAAAGTTTCTTACCGTAAACGATAAAGTAATATCCTTCTTTCCTGCAGATGTTCCTGATACTATTTCAACAAATCTTGCACAGATGACCGTGAAAGATCTTCTCACGATGTCGGCAGGAATGGATCCTGATCCGACATACAGGGTGAGAGGCGGAAATGGCAACTGGGAAAAGACATTCTTCAGGACACCGGTTCTGTATGAACCTGGATCTAGATTTCTATATAATTCTCTGGCAACATACATGTTATCATCAATAGTTCAGAAAGTTACAGGAGAAAAAATTATCGACTACCTCACCCCGAGGCTGTTTGTACCTCTCGGGATTACCGGTGCAGACTGGGAGGTAAATTCACAGGGAATAAATACAGGAGGGTGGGGGCTCAGGTTAAAAACAGAGGATATAGCCAAAGCCGGACAATTCTACCTTCAGAGAGGTAAATGGCATGGAAAACAGCTTCTCCCTCAGGAATGGATCGACGAAGCAACCTCTTTCAAGATTGATCAGGCTCCCGAAGCGCAACAGTCGAGGAAGGACTCAAGCGACTGGATGCAGGGATACTGCTATCAGTTCTGGCGCTGCCGTAACAATGGCTACAGGGGCGATGGTGCATTTGGACAGTATATGATTGTTTTGCCTGATAAAGATGTAGTTATTGCCATGACATCCCAGACCGATGACATGCAGAAAGAACTTAATCTTGTGTGGGAATATCTGCTGCCCGGAATCGCTGAAAATAAGCTTCACCCGGATGAGAATGCATTATCAGCATTGCGAAAGCGGCTCTCTTCACTTGAACTTCCGGTTTATTATAAAAAGAGTAATTCTCCCCTGGAAAAAGAGATATCCGGAAAAGAATACAGATTCCAGTCAAATGAAAACCAGCTTAAGAAGCTAACTCTGGAAATAAATGACACCCTTGCAGTTCTTCACCTTAGCAAAGGTTCGGCAGACTATATTCTTAATTTTGGATCTGCGGAATGGCATTATGATATAACTGAACTTCCCGGGCCAAATCTGGTACCGAATAAAAACATTGACACACTAAGGCCTTTCAGGGTAGCAGGCAGCTATACCTGGCTTGACGATAATAGCATTGAATTGACACTCAGATATATTGAAAGTCCTCACACGGAAACAATCACCTGCGTTTTCCTCGATAATAAAGTTGGAGTATCATTTAAAAACCTGTTCACCAGCAAGGATGATATCAAACTAATTGAAGGCTTGTTGGAATAGTAAGTATGGGTATCTCCCAGCGTCCAGCGTCTAGCGTCCATCGCCTAATGTCTTTACCTTTGCGCCTTTACGCCTTTGCGCCTCTGCGCCATTACGCCCTTATAACCTGTATATCGGTTTTCCTGCACAGCAGTTCTTAAACTTCTTTCCTGAACCACATGGACACGGATCATTTCTGTTTGGCACTACCGGCTTGACAACCTGGTTCTCCCTGTTTCTGATCCACTGCATAACATTGGCAGGTGCCCGCTTGTTTTTAAGCTCTTTTGCCATAAACTCCATATATGGCTCAACATGCTTAAAGAACATTTTATAACCCTCGCAGAGATAATTTAAGCCAGGTTTTCCATCGGGAGTATTGATTATCCGGTGTTTGGGACATTCACCATGACAGGCCCATCGCACATCACAAGTGAGGCAATAATGCGGCAGTTTGTTTCTCTTATCAATGCCGAAATCGAACTGCCTTTGCGATTTGGCGAGATCAGTCAGAGTAGTATCATTAATATTTCCGAGAAAATATTCGGGATAAACAAAATGGTCGCAGGAGAAGACATCGCCGTTATGCTCCATCACTAAAGCATCACCGCAGGTCTCACTGAAAACACAAAGGCCAGGCATTTCTCCAACATAGTTTGCAAGAGTAGCATCGAATATCTGTACGTAATACCGTGCAACATCATTGCGAACCCATTCATTGAATATTGTTATAAGGAATTTTCCAAAATCATTTGCCCCAACAGACCAGTCAGTTACAGATGCATCATTATTGAATGATGGAGAGACAAGGTTCAGTTTCTGATCCTCTGGCTGATCAGCAAATCTTTCCACAGCTGGAAGAAACTGAATAAATCCGCTCCCGATTTTTTTCAAAAACCTGTAGGTCTCAGATGCATAATGGACATTATAACTGTTTACGACACTCAAAGTATTGAATTCCACTTTGTTCTTATGCAGAAGCTCTACACCCTTCATTGCTCTTTTAAACGTAGGCCCCCCTGAGTTGGTTTTTCTGAAATGATCGTGATTATGCTCTTCACCGTCTATCGATATGCCGACAAGAATGTTATTATCAGTAAAGAATTTGCACCAGTCATCAGTTAATCGTGTACCGTTTGTCTGGAATGCATTTTCAATATTCTTTCCTGCAGAATATTTCTTCTGAATTTCGACTATTTTTTCAAAATATTCTAATCCAAGAAGTGTAGGTTCACCACCCTGCCATACAAAGGTTACCACAGGCACCTGCTGGGCTTCTATGTAATCCTTAATGAATTTTTCCAGCAGATCCTCAGACAGCCTGAAGTCATTCTTGCCCGGATAGAGATTCTTCTTTTCCAGGTAATAACAATATGTACAATTAAGATTACAGACCGAACTTATTGGTTTGACCATTACGTTAAATGCGTCAGGTCTCCTGAGCTTAAGAGCGTCGGTGAAGAGAAGATCTGATTTTCGTAACGGACACATGGGATACAAAAATAGCATTATTTTGAAAAGGCGCAACGGCACAGCAGCGCAGAGGTTGCTTAAAAAATCCCCCCTTTGAAGAGCCTGCCCTGAGCGGAGCGAATGGGGCCAGGGGTGGGTTTAAGGTAAGGCTCAAGGCTCAAAGGTTCAACGGATCAGCATATTATAATAGTGAATGGTTTAATAGTTCGTCAAATGCTGACTTCAGTTAAATGTAATTTTCTTATTTTTAAATTAATAAATTAAGAATCATATGAAAAAATATTTGTTTAATACAATAAAGCTGCTGGGTCTGAGCACAATATTTATTCAATGCAGCCCTCCTGAGAAGCCAAACATCATTCTTGTTATGGCTGACGACCAGGGATGGGGCGATACCGGATATAACGGACATCCTGTTCTTAAAACACCTAACATTGATAATATGTCTGTCTCAGGACTGCGTTTTGACCATTTCTATTCAGCAGCCCCTGTTAGTTCTCCAACAAGAGGCAGCGTAATGACGGGTCGTCATCCAAACCGTTTTGGATGTTTCAGCTGGGGGTATACACTTCGTCCACAGGAGATTACAATTGCAGAAGCACTTAAGACTGCCGGATATGCCACAGGGCACTTCGGAAAATGGCACCTGGGTTCAGTCAGACAGGGGAGTCCTGTTAATCCTGGAAACAGCGGCTTTGACGTATGGTTTTCATCTCCTAATTTCTTTGATAATAATCCTGTGATGAGCCGTGAAGGAGAAGCTGTCAGGACGGTCGGGGAAAGTTCAATGGTAACTGTAGATGCGGCCCTGGATTTCATAAAGGAAGAATCTAAAAAGAAGAAACCTTTCCTCGCAGTGATCTGGTTTGGCTCACCTCATAATCCCTATATAGCGGAAGATCAGGACCGTCAGCTATATGCAGGAGAGGAGGAAAAAATGCAGAATTACCTTGGTGAGATAACTGGCATGGACAGGGCCATAGGAAAGCTGCGGCAAGAATTGAAGAATATTGGTATTAATGAAAACACGCTGGTATGGTATTGTAGTGATAACGGCGGACTTGCAGGTTTCGGGTCAACAGGAGGGAGAGGGGCCAAGAGCCAGATCTATGAAGGAGGCCTAAGGGTACCCGCTATTATCGAATGGCCGGCAAGAATAAAAAAGAGCAGAATAACTGATTCTCCTTCGAATACATCTGATATATATCCAACACTGCTTGAACTGACTGGAGTAAAAATGGATAATCAAAATCCTTTGGATGGAGTCAGCCTGGTTCCTTTAATTGACAATAAAGTGAATTCACTTACCAGGTCAATGGGATTCTGGCAATATCCTGCTCAGGGCAAGATCGTTCCTTCAGCAAAGCTTATGGAGGAGCTTTTAACTGAACAGCAGAATGGAATCCCTCTGTCAGATACTACTCAAATTGATGAACATACAGGTGAAATTTTAACCAGATATGAAGACACCCTTTTCCCGGGACATTCTGCCTGGCTCAAATGGCCCTGGAAGCTGCACAGAATTGATTCCGGGAATAATGAACCTTTGTTTGAGCTCTATAACCTGGAACTGGATCCTGGTGAACAAAATGATCTGTCAGCTAATAAACCTGAAACGGTCAATGAATTGAAATCCGAAATTGAAACGTGGCTTAAGTCGGTGGTATTCAGCCTTAATGGTGATGACTACAACTAACCCCGGACTCAAGTCCGGGACTATGATAGTGGTAACACCGGTTAGATCCTTCGTTTCTTCCTCATTACCACATAAAAGATACTGTCATCCTGAATCCGCCGGCTGGCGGATGAAGGATCTCCCTGGTGGTAAACCAGTTCCCGTAAATGCATTTTTATTTGAACTGCATTCAACGGCTGCCACCCGAATTCAATTTTATTTTGATTGGCATACCGTTTAACCGCCGATTTATATGAACGTATCACGGATTATAACGATTCGCGTTTCGGCGAAATCCGGGCCATGAATTCATTTTTATCATTCGTAATGGTATGTTGCAGGGACGTTGCACGCAACGTCCCTACGTCCAATACGTCAACTGAATATTCATTGATTTCCAATAACCCGTGAATATGATTTGGCATTACCACAAAATTTATCAATTCAATAAATGGGAAATGGTTTGGAATATCAAACCAGTATGTGGTGGAGATTTTTCCTATTTCGGATAAAAACATTCTGCCGTTATTGATATTACCGAAACAGGGCAGTCGGTTTTGGGTACAGATTGTAATAAAATAAATTGCCGGCGATCTGTAATCCCAATTACGTTTCCTTGCAGATGGGCTTCGATATTTATTCCTGAATTTTTCCTGTGCCATTGTTAAATATTATTCAGGAAAATATTAAACAAACCAAAAATATATTTAAAATAAATTGCAGACATTAATTGAAAACCATATGAATTCCATAAGAAATTCACCAACCTAATATGCGATCAGGTAAATTGTCAATTAATCATAATGTCTTAATCCTTAATACAGCGAATAGAGAATCCCATAGCACGATAATAACCACCTGTAGCTGCCCATGTACTTCCAAAATTTAATTTATTCACATCAGTCCCTGTTACAGTACTCGTATAATAACCACCTTCTGTACCTACGTTGTCAATAGAATTAATGCCCCAATGGCGATAACCTGCTGCAGGCAATTTCAATGGAGAAGCAAAAGCACCCGCTGCATTTTGCGAACTCCAACTTGCAATTTCTGCATCGAATTCAGCTTTTGTTGGGATTCTAAAGCCTGTCGGGCAGGGATTATTAATACCACTTACTCCCTGCCATAAACCATTATTCTGAGGATTGCGCCAATCGTTAGGAGCGGCTGATGTTAGTATGAAGTTTCCGTGACCGGGTGTATCTGTCCCAGATAAAGTATTAGTAGTGCCCGATGTTCTTATCTGATGGCCATCTGCTTCTCTTCCCCATTGGTATAAATCACCATAAGATGCAGCATCTGTGCTGCTTGCTGCCACCTGGCTCGCACCCAGGTTCCTGTCCATCCA
>CAYLYN010000169.1:0-10093 GCA_964387565.1 uncultured Rikenellaceae bacterium
ATATTAATGTTTACTCCATAATTATTTATCGGGTTACTTACAAACCAGTTATATGTTTTTGTTTTATCCTTATTCTTTACCACACTTCTAAGTCTGCCATTTGATACATCCATCAGATTTGCAGGAACTGTAACACTGATCAGCATGCTGTCGGGTTCATCATACATATGGTCTTTGCATGGCCACCAGAGACTTGCTCCATCGCCCTGGTTGGCCGTGGCAACGAATGGCATATCCTTCGAATCCCTGTTCCATGTAATCCCGCCTGTCCATGGAGGTCTTTTAGAAACTCTGGGCCTGCCCTCGTATGATATTACTAATGAATACACCTTCTCTTTTCCCAGCTTTTCCGGCATATCTATCCAGTAAACATTCCCCTCCCTTTTAAATGAAAGCTCCCTGCCTTCCTGGACTATACTTGTTATTTTCATTGGTTCCTGAAGATCTATTTGCATAACACCAAACTGATCCAGAACTCTGTATAATATTTTATTGGTTCCTTGTATCGTACTATCAGAAGGATTCACAGTAATGTTGAGATGATAATAAAGCAGATCCCACCATGCACGTTCAGGTGTTACTGAGCCTCTCAGGGTATCCTGCCTTGTAAAAACCGGAGCCTGATACTGAGAGAACGATGAGCCCGACAGGGCTATTATTATAAAGAGCATAAAAAGGAGTGACTTCACTTTCATCAGGTTATTTTTTAAAAGAACAACAAATGTAGAAAATATATTTAAACGAAGAAAGACACCTGCTGGTGCCTTTCTGCGATTAAATTAAAACCTGAAACCGGTGGCCGGATGGCCTTTATGAAAACTCTTTCCGGCGAAAGAGCAAAACCTCTTAGTTAATAAGCATTGGGAAATAAGCTGCGATCATCTGGGTATTCTCAACTTCATTCCTTCCCCCGCTTGTAATTGCTTTCTGATGGAAATATTCACTCCTGTTCAGAGCAGCTGTGGATGTCTTGTAACCATCCTTTTCAAATGAAGGATCAAGCAACTGTACTCCGAAATAGCTGTCATTACATACATACTGTACTGCAAGCTTGTCGGAAAGAACAACATAGTTCTTGCAGTTTTTGCCTTTGGTCACAACAACTGTAACCTCCATTGGCGAATTCTGATAACTGATAACAAATGCTTTATGGTCAACACCATTCAGTTGCACAGGTTTATCTGCTATCTCAATTTTGTAATCTCCGAGTGCTGAATGTGTTTTACCTTCAGCAACAAGTTCTCTTGAAAATGATGTGGCGACCATTGCTACCACTAACACTACTGTTAAAAACACTCTTTTCATGGCTTTGAATTTTAAATTATTAATTAACTCTTTTTTTTCTGTCCTTTTTTTTGAAGTAATCAATCAACTTCATGAACAAATTTATGTCACATATTAAGGCAAAAAAAGAGTAACTGAACGAAGTGCATGGTTGATCCAACGAATGGCAGTTTATAACTAACGGGCTGTTTTTTTCAAGGGAGAAATAACTGCAAAAAGAGGATTTATGAGAGAAATTTACACAAAATCTATTTAAAAAACTTGCCATTTTGGTAACTTTGGAGGCAGTTATAAACTGAATACCAAAATTCAATACCATGAATAAACCTGTCAGAATAGCTTTCTGGAGTGTTGGCGTAATCCTGGGGCTGGTACTTATATTTGCCATTATATTTATGATCAATTTTATTTCAGCTACCAGAGCAATGTCACCCGCAGAAACACAATCGTTGAATGATTCTGTATGGTGCGTAAAGGACAGGTTCGTAAATGCATTCATTTTTAAAGGCACGGATGGTTATATAATGGTGGATGCAGGGATGAGTGCAAGAAACTTCAGAAAAGAACTCTCTAAAACAGGAATATTGCCTGAACAGATTACAGCACTTTTACTTACTCATACTGATGGTGATCATACCGGAGCAACCGGACTTCTAAAGAATGCTGATATCTTTATGCACAAAGATGAGGAACAGATGATAAACGGATCAATGGGAAAGACTAAATTCTCAAAGACTATATGGAAATATGGGCCTTACAAGCTGCTCGGCAATAATGACAGCCTGATAATAAATGGATTAAATGTTAAGATCATACATACTCCCGGACATACTCCGGGATCCTCATGCTATGTGATTGGTGAAGATTACCTGGTTACAGGAGATAACCTTGTTATTGAGAATGGGAAATATAAGCACTTTGTCGATAAGTTCAATATGGATACACAGGAGCAGGAAAAATCAATAATGGTGCTTCCTGATCCTGGTACATATAAGTATATTCTAACAGGACATAATGGAATTATCCGTAACTGATTATTCCGTGCACCGTAATTACCTCTTATTTCTCAGATTACCAATATTCACTGCTACAGTCAGTAAAACAGAGCGACCAACACCGTTAATTCCCGATCCGTGATACCTGTAATCAGCATTAAAGAGGTTGCAGAGGCTAAGGTCTAAATTGTATGATTCGGAATCGATCCCACAACCTAAATTGATTATGTTCCATCCGGGAGTGCCTCCAGGAGGTATCCTGTTATCTGCCTGATCACCTGAAGCTAACCTGTCCTGCTTTCCTGCTCCAGACCACTCAAGATTAATCCACCATATTGCAGGATTAAAATCTAACGACATCCTCCAGAATGCAGGAGGAATACGCCTGACAGGCTCATTTTTAGTAATATTCTGTCCATAGGTGTAAGTAAATGCCGCATTGACTGACCATGACCGGTTGATCTTCAGATCCCATGAAGTCTCAAAGCCCTGAATATATGCTCTTTCAACATTATCTTTCATATATACCTGGTAACCATCTATTGAATCACCTTCAACTTTGTTTCTTACAATAAGATCGCGCAGATGATTCCTGTATAAGTATGCTTCACCACTTATCTTTTTTCCAATATGTTTATAACCAAGCTGATACTGGAAGGAGTGTTCAGGTTTCAGATCATAGTTTGGAGTCTCATATCGGAAATCAACAATGCCAAGAGTTCCCAGGTCATCAATATTTGGTGCCCTGAATCCGGTATTAACAGAAGCAAAAATATTTGATCGCCCGGTAATACTCCTCATGATTGCAAAGTTGGCTACAAGAGCTGAAGGTGTTAACCTGGCATTTCCAACAGCTTCATCCTCCACATTTATTATAAATGAATTATATCTTGCGCCGGCAGAAAGTCCCCACTTACCCAGATCAAATGAATGAATGGAAAATACTGCCATACTGGTCATTCCAGAACCATCAGGATAAAGAGCACGCTTATCAGCTGATACGCCTGTTGTAAGATCTGTATCTGTCCGGCTGCTTTTAACAGCATCATTATAAACTTCAAATCCGCTGTTGGCTGACCAGATTCCGGAAAGGGATGTTACTGCTTCAGCTGAAAAACCAAGTGATCGGACTTCATCTCTCTCCCTCCTCAGGGACGCAGAACCATTTTTCTGCAGTTCTCTTCCCTCTTCCCCGTTATGGAGTGATGCTGTAAATACTGCTGATTTCAATATAGCTCCGTTAAATTTCTGATTAATTCTGACATATCCCAGTTTCCGGTTTTGAGGATCCATCTTATTGACAGCATAGTTTTCTAGTATATATTTAAGATATACGGGAATATCAGCCTGATGTACACTCTGGTAAACCAACGTGAGAGTGGTATATTTTGCAAGCAGTAATTTTGTCCTGATATCATAGTCAAATTCCTGATAACCGCTAGGAACCTGTTTTCCGGTTGTGTCGCCACCAACAATATCTCCAAAATTTCGTGCAGTTACTGAAACTCTGAATGCACCCTTCTTATTACCATGATTTAAAACTGAATGAAGGCTCTGTTCCATTCCCCCTGATGCAAAACGCGTAATGAATCCTCCTCCCCACTCAGGTTCAGCAGTAAACTCAGGCTGGTATCCAAAAACCTGGACAGTGCCCCCTATTGCATCTGAACCATACTGAACAGAACCGTTACCTCTCAATACTTCAGTACGTTCTGCACCAAACACGTCAATGGTGTTTAATGTCTGATTCGGACCATACCTTGATATCGCATTACTCAGACGGATTCCATCTATAAGGAGAAGGGTCTGGTTTCCGGTTAATCCCCTTACAAAAGGTGAACCTCCTCCATGATTTGTCTTCTGGATAAATACTCCTGGTGTAAGGTTAAGCGCTTCAGGCGATGTACGCGCCTGATATTTTTTTATTGTATATGAATCCAGTCTCCTGATTGCTTCCGGAATATTTTTCAGATGAGTTGGATATCTGGTGGCAGTAATTACTACTTCACCTATTTCTTTTGTCAGAAGAGTATCCTGTTTTACATCTGCTTCAGATTCCTGACAGTAAACAGAAGGTGCTGTCAATATCAGAAAAAATAAATTTCTTAATCTTAAATCAATTCTCATTATCCCTGATCTTCAAAATCAATACAAATATATCATCATCTGCTAAGTCTGACCACACCCTGCTAATAATAGATATAATAAATTAATAAAATTTTAAATTTAGTGTAAGGAACAAAGAGCAACAAATGTTTTATTGTACTTTCATGGAATAAATAAAATGATTCTGTATGAAAGCATACTATTCGACAAAATATGGCGGACCTGAATTCGCATTTTACGGAGATCTCCCTGATACAAAGGCAGAGCCAGGAAAAGTCCTGGTAAGGGTAGAGGCAGTTTCAATTAATCCGGTTGATTACAAGATAATGAGTGGTGTTTTGAAAATAGTGACCGGTTCGAAATTTCCTAAGATATTCGGAACTGACTTTGCCGGTACTGTGAAAGAAATAACAGATGAAGCACAAGGTTTTAAAAAAGGTGACCGTGTTTACGGATCAGCCACAATAATCTTCGGAAAAAATGGTGCATTGGCAGAGCTGATAAGCGTATCACCCGAAAAGATAAGGCTGATTCCCGAAGATATGTCTTTCGGGGAAGCTGCTTCCCTTCCAGTTGCTGCTCTTACAGCGCTTAATGGATTACGTCGCTGCAAAGTAAAGAAAGACAGCAAGGTACTGATCAACGGAGCCACAGGAGGTGTAGGCCATTTTGCAGTCCAGATTGCAAAAGCTAAAGGGGCTGTCGTTACAGCTACGTGCAGCAGTGAGAATACTGAGCTGGCAAAAAAACTTGGGGCGGATAAGGTTATAAGTTACCGGGATGAAGATTTGGGAAATGAAGATTCAGATTATGATGCAATACTGGATGCATATGGAAAAATGACCTTTTCCACAATACTTAAGCTTCTGAAAAAGAAAGGTATATACGCCTCGACACTTTTTTTTCCTCCGGCTCAGATAAAAGCTGCAATATCAACAATAGTCTATGGTAGGAAAATGACCTCGGCTAATATGCGTGCAAGATCAGAGGATTATGAGGAGATTGAAAGACTATGGAGAGAAAAGAAACTTATTCCATTAATTGACAGCACTTTCACACTTTCGAAATGCGGTGATGCATTTTACCATGCCGAACATGGAAGACCCAGAGGGAAGGTAGTGGTTACAATATAATAGGTAATCGGTTCCCGATAGCTATCGGGACGGTAATCAGTAATCGGTAATCGGTTACCGATTGCTATCGGTATCGCACCAGCATGGTGAAACTCCCTGGTTAAAATTTTAAAAAGACCATATCACTCAATCCTTTGTGGGGTGGGATTTATCAGTAAAGCAGAGATTATTGCCACAACAAAAGTGAATAAGAAAGTGGCCAGTCTTGCAGGTATCCCTTTTGATATATAAGCAGTAGTTATCCTTGAAATATCTTCAGAACTAACCGACCTGTTAACTACTGTTGAAATTGCTTTCTGAAAATTATCGGCATTAACGAACTTTACATCGTTTAAGGATTCTAACAACGATGCTTCTTTTTCCGAAACAAGCTGCTGTTCAACAAGAATTTCTGTTTTTTGCCCGGTGATTTTATAATGTTGTTCATATCCTCCGCTTATCCAGAAGACTGTAAATAAAATTCCTGCGATTACAGTGACAACTGCTGCTTTACCATGATAACGATGCCAGAATAATGTCAGCAATATAACAACAGAGAAGGTACATCCTATGGCAGCCCACACATAGCTTACAATTGTGAAAATCAGTTTAGAAGGTGTAATAAAGGATAATCCAAGTGCTACAAGTGCAAGTATCACGGTTGTCAGTCGATGCCTTAACAGCTCTGATATTGTCTTTTTTCCGGCAGAATTCAGTTCTCTCTTCTTAAGCAGGCTTTCTGATAGTTCAGTGGCAGATAAGATAAGTAAAGAGTCTGCTGTTGATATCATAGCAGCTATAGATCCTGTTATCAGGAGCGCAGCTATCACAGGAGGAAAAAGTCTCAATATTACACTTGGCATAACATATTCCGGATCGCTCAAACCTGCAGGTCCGAATATTGCCAGGCCTATCCAACCCAGCGATAGAGCTCCTGCATAGGCGATAAGAGTCCAGACAATGCCAATATTTCTTGCTTTTTTAGCCTGCTTTTCATCACTGATTGCCATGAAGCGAACACTTAACTGGGGCTGTCCACCCAGGTAACCAAAAAACCAGCTGAATCCGCCGGTGATCAATAATCCTGCCCCAAAACCACTGGCAGCTCCTGTTAGCGAAGAATATGAATCACCTGATCTGGCAAGTGCCTCAGAAATACCTGATGTAAACAATCCTGGCTCATTATTAATATAAATGAAACCGACAATTGGTCCGGCTATAAGTGTAATTATCATAATTATAGCCTGTATAACGTCTGTATAAACAACACTTCTGAAGCCACCGTAAACAGTGTATGGAATTATTATCAGAGCTGTTATAAGTACACCAGTTCCAGGCTTTATTCCAAACAATGTATACAGAGTTTTTCCTCCACCCAGGAATTGTGCTCCCACATAGAAAAAGAAGAAAAATACAATTGCAAGGCTTGATACCACCCTGAGCACCCTTCCTGTTTCACCATGTTTTGCTTCGAGGTACTCTGTAAATGTAGATACCTGGTATTTCTCTGCCTCATCTCTTAATCTCCAGGCAAGAAATGCCCAGGCCGAAATTATCCCTGCAACACAACCAACCGCTGTCCATATTTCAGTCAGCCCCATTGCATATGCTGCTCCAGGTAAACCAAGCAGCGCCCACGATGATTCACCTGTAGCTCTTTCAGAAAGTGCTGCTATCCAACCCGGAAGTTTTCTGCCTGCTATGGCAAAATCATTTCCTGTTTTAACCTTCCTTCCCTGAAAAACTCCCCATAATACAAGGAGGGTAAGATAAATAACCATTACTGTCAGGATCAGCACCTTGCTTTCCATGATTCAAAAGTTTTCAGGGAAAATATTTGTTCATTAATGTGTAATCAACATTTCCGGACTGGTTATGGCAATCGCTGCACCCGCTACCCTTTTTACTGGCTGACTGGGCAACTGTCCCGTCAGCATTGATATAGCCCCATACCCATCCTTTTGAATCAGCGTCAGGTGAATCAGACTCCTTGTAAAGGACTGCATATCGGCCAAGCTCTCCAGTGTTTTCATGAAATTCTTTCACTATAAGCGATCCCTCTTTAAATGTTGTGCCAGGAGTGATCTTACCTGAAGCATCCAGACTGGAAGCGGCAACTACATTATATCTTGTCCGTAACTTCGGAAAACTGTGCCCGCTGCCAGGGGTGGTATTAAGAAGTTCATCTGAATTCTTATACCAGGTGAAACCTGTTGTTTCCCTTGCCAGATCGTATAGTTCCCTGTCAGTTCCTTCGGCCTGTGAATCATTTTTGCAACCGTTTCCGGCAAAAACAGCCATCAGTAAGATAACAAGCGTAATCAAATAATTTGATTTCATATTTATTTCATTTTTGTGCCCGTATAAAAATACTTATTTAATGTATATTCAGGCTGCCACTGATCTGGCTTCCTTACAAGCTTTCTATAATCATATTCGAGAGGCAGAATCCTTTCTGCTGTATAAGGTGCAGGATCTTCAAGTTCAGACTGGCTCTGCTTCAAGAGTACTGTCATCTCATCATGTATTGCTTTGTACTCTTTATCTTCAGCAAGATTATTCAGTTCCAGAGGATCTTTGGTAAGATTGAAAAGCTGGTCATAATCTCTTTCCGGGTACCTAATAAGTTTCCATTCCGGGGTTCTTACCGCTCTTACTGTTCGCCTGTAGGCTGTAAAAAGAGAGCTCCTTACCCCCTCCGATTCACCTTTAATTACCTTGATGAGGCTTTTGCCATCAATACCTTCTGGCGGCGGCACCCTGCATATTTCGGCAAGCGTTGGAAAGATGTCATATAGATAAACAAAGGCATCGGTGATTTTTCCTTCAGGAATTCCGGGACCGGCAATTATTAGTGGAACCTTCATGCTGTGTTCGTACAGATTCTGTTTACCAAGAAGTCCATGGCTGCCTGCAGCAAGACCATTGTCGGCTGCATAAACAATAATTGTATTGTCATACAGGCCGTTCTGCTTAAGTGTTTCTATTATGGTCCCTACAGCCTTATCAAGATGAGTTACCATAGCATAATAATCGCTTAACACAGAACGGACCATTTCAGGACTTCGTGGCCATGGCAACAGATTCTCATCCCGAACCATCAGGTCATCAAACTGAAATGGATGAAGCGGCAGGTAATTGCCAGGCAAAGGCAGCGACTGGTCAGGATAGGAATCAATAAAATCGGGCCTGGGAGAATATGGATCATGAGGAACTGTAAAGGCCACATAACAGAAGAAGGGCTTTTCCCTGGTTCCACCCGCATATTCATTAATATAATCAATAGCAGATCCTGCAAAAACATCTGTTGAAAAACCTTTCATTTCAGGTTCTGAGAGCTTTCCTTCAGATCCCATGTTTCGGCAAGGCACCTGGAAATGGTTTGCCATACCTCCCAGAAATACATTCTTTGCTTTCTGAAAAGAATTTTCAAAAGCGCTTTTCTCATTATGCCATTTGCCTGTCCCGAAAGTTTCATAACCATTTTTCCCGAATTGCATAGGCATTGTTGTCACACCGGTAAGAGTATCATATACATGGAAAAGATGCTTTCCGCTTAATAGCATAGCTCTGCTTGGAGCACTAATAGCCCCATGGTGTCCTCCCATTACATAAGCATTCCTGAAATGTATTCCATCTGAAGCCAGGCTGTCAATATTTGGAGTCCTTATGTAACTGTTGCCTGAACATCCCAGTGCATCAGCCCGTTGATCATCGGCCAGCAAAATAAGCACATTGGGTCGTTTGTTGCCATTATCAGAAGATCTGGAAGGCTTATCTCTTTCCGAACATCCTGATACTGCACTTATCAATAAGAGGGATGTGACAGGCATTAAATTTGTAACCATATAATGATGATATAATTATTAAATCAAAATGGTAATTTTTTCTGGTATACTTTTACATATTCTATATCATGGAACTGCGGAAAAACAGTTGTTGAATCAGGATTCCCTGGCCATGCGCCACCAATTGCAGTATTGATAATCAAATAATGAGGAGTATGAGGGATGCCTGAAGCTGTTTTGTGAATAAGCATACCATCTATAAACCATCTCATCGAATCGGGCTCCCATTCCAATGCATACAGGTGAAAATCCTTTGAGTAATCAACATCACCTTTCCATGTACCGGAGCTGGTTTTCTTCTGTCCGTCAAATGAATAGTAGTGAAGTGTACCGTATAAAACATTTGGCTCATGTCCGAGGAACTCCATTATATCAATTTCACTGTACCACGGACGTTCTTCAGGAATAGAAGTTTCCCGTCCGTTTGCTACTGCTTCCGACATCACATACTCCATTTGCCAGTTGCGGTTTTGCGGGTAAAGCCAGTAAGCCGGCCAGATACCCTGACCTGCAGGCAGTTTTGCACTGATTTCAAACCTGCCATATACAGGTGCAAATTTACCCCTGGTATCTAACCTGCCGCTTGTATAATCCATATCACCATACTTCCTGAATCGGCTTCTCAAACGTAATAATCCGTTCTCCACATATACTTCATCAGGAACATAGTACTGAAGCTCATTATGTTTACTGTGCTCCCGCAGCAAAACATTCCATTTTGAAGTATCAAGCCTGCTCCCGTTGAAAT
>CAYLYN010000170.1:0-10088 GCA_964387565.1 uncultured Rikenellaceae bacterium
AAAAGGTGTGAGGTGTGAGGTGTGAGGTGTGAGGTGTGAGGTGTGAGGTGTGAGAACTTAAGATTGTTACAAATCCACATCCCCCTATCCCCCCTTCGCGCTGCTCAGGGCAAGCTCTTCAAAGGGGGAATTGTCAAACCGAAACTTTGTACCTTTTGTAATATCTAGCCGCCAAGCCATTGAATACTAAACTATTAACTTAAAGATACGCTATGAACAGACGTGATTTCACAAAAACAGCTGTTACCGGTGCGGCCGGTATCAGCCTCTCCCCTGTGATCCTTACAGATAACGGATGGAAAGGGGCCAATGAGAGGGTCAATATTGCAGTTATTGGGATCAGAAGTATGGGACAATCGCATATAGCCGGATACTCTGCACATGTGAATGCCAGAGTGGTTGCTCTCTGCGATCCTGACAGTAATCTTTTCGATGAAAGGATCAAAAATCATTTCACTGATAAGGGACTTCCCGGGCCAAAGAAATATAGTGACATCAGAAAGCTTCTTGAAAACAAGGATATAGATGCAGTATCGATAGCCACTCCCAACCACTGGCATACACTCGCTTCAATCTGGGCACTGCAGGCAGGTAAACACGTGTCGGTGGAAAAGCCATGCTGTCATAATTTCTTTGAGGGCAGGAAACTGGTAGAAGCTGCTGAAAAATATAAACTAATCGTGCAGGACGGTGCAGAGCAGCGCAGTAATCCATGCGCCCAGAGCATGGCTGAATACCTGCACAGCGGAAAACTTGGCGAAGTGTACATGGCAAAAGGTCTGTGTTATAAATGGAGAGACACAATAGGAAAAACTCCTGAAGAACCTGTTCCTGATGGAGTTGATTATGATCTCTGGCTGGGTCCTGCTCCTAAACGGCCTTTCACAAAGAACAGATTCCATTATAACTGGCACTGGAACTGGGATTTTGGAAATGGGGATATGGGGAACCAGGGTGTTCATGAAATGGACATCGCCAGATGGGGACTAGGAGTTACTCTTCCGACAAGGATAAGTGCAGTTGGCGGACATTTAATGTTTGATGATGATCAGCAGACTCCCAATGTACTTATGGCAGTATTTGAGTTTCCAAACCCTGGGGGCGGAGGTGATAAAAAGAAAATCCTGCAATTTGAAGTAAGGCACTGGATAACAAACCGTGAAGCAATTAAAAGCGAAAATCCGGCAGACGGGAACACCTACATGGTAAGTGCTGACAATACAGTTGGTAATCTCTTTTACGGGTCAAAAGGATTCATGACCAAGAATGTCAATGAATGGGAAACATACATGGGTAAGGAAAGAGTTGCAGGAGAAAAAGGAAAAGGACTGGGTGACCATTATGGTGATTTTATTGAAGCAATAAGGGCAAATGACCAGAAACTTGCCAGGGGAGATATAAAGGAAGGTTTTTATTCATGTGCCCTGATACATCTTGCAAATATTTCATACAGGCTTGGAAGAACCCTTGACTTTGATCCTTTAAAAATGAATTTTGTTAATGATAATGAGGCTGATGCGATGTTGAAAAGAGAGTACAGGAAGCCTTTTGTTGTACCTGAAAATGTTTGAGAGCCCTCAATAGTAAAATGTTTCCATAAAGCAGGAAAAGAGATGCCTGAAAGAATGTACCTGGTAAAATCTGATTAAGATGAACAGCAAGGAAAGACTTAATCTCGCCCTGAATCACAGAGAGCCTGACAGAGTACCATACGATCTTGCAGGTACAACTGTGACAGGGATTAACAAGAAGGCATTTGTAAGGGCCATGAAATTCAGGGATATATCACAAGAGTATGAAAAGAAGGAGGTTGATCCGATCCAGCAGATTGTAACACCTGTTGAAACAACACTTCAGGAGCTAAGGTGTGATACAAGAAGGATAGGTGCACGAAGGATCCCCGATTTTGAGAAAATTGTCAGCCGGATCGATGGAAAATCATCTCTTACTGATGTATGGGGCTGTGAATGGAAGATGAATGATAGTACAGATTTCTATTATAATCAAACTTCATTTCCTCTCGAGTCATTTTCATCAATAGAGGAAGGTCTTAAAAACTATAAGATCCCGTCAATTGATTATCATAAAGAGGTTATATTAAGTGATCTGGAAGAACAGGTAAAATTTATCAAAGATCACGGAGTAATAGCTGATAGAAACTGTGCCGGGCTTACTGAAACATCATTGCGTATAAGAGGATACCAGAACTGGTTCATTGACACTATGACTGATAAGGCAGGAGTTGAAAAACTTTTTGATATCATACTGGAATTCAAGTTCAGCTACTGGAACCTTGTGGCTGACTGGCTGATAAAAAATGACCTGGACGGAGAAATTGATGTAATATCCGAATGTGATGATCTTGGTACACAGACCTCTACACTGATTGAGCCGGAATACCTCAGAAAAGCTGTTATTCCAAGGTTCGGATCCTTATGGGCACATATAAAAAAAAGGCTGCCGCATGTTAAGATCTTTATGCACACCTGTGGTTCAGTCAGGGAGTTGCTTCCTGATCTTATTGATGCCGGACTTGATATTTATAATCCGGTTCAATTTACAGCTGCTAACATGGATATAAAAGCTCTCAAGAGAGATTTCGGTAAGGATCTTACATTCTGGGGAGGTGGAATAAATACTCAATCCACACTCAGAAGCGGAAGTATTTCTGAAGTTAAGGATGAAGTAAAAAGTATCCTGGAAATTCTGGCCCCGGGTGGTGGATTTGTATTTACTCCTGTTCATAACGTCCAGGAAGACGTGCCGGCTGAGAATTTCTGGGCAATGTGGGATACTCTGATGGAATTCGGAAGGTACTAACTTCTAAACAATCTTCCCTGCCATGTATCCAGCTCTTCCATCTTTTTCTCAATCAGGCTGACAATCTGGTCTGTACGTTTTTTTCCCCACCCCTCTCCGGTCAGAAATCGCGGAGGTGCTTCGCCAGTAAATCTTTCAACAACAATACGCGGGTTAAGCCTTTCAAGAAACTGAATGAAAAACATAAGGTATTCATCCCATGTAAACAGCTCAAAGTCATCCGCATTATTTTTAAACTCCTCTTCCATCCCTGTTCCCCTGATTATCTGAAGCTGGTGAAATTTTACACTATGCAGTGGCATTTCCGAAATAATTTCCGCCTGGTCGATCATCTCCTGTCGCGATTCACCCGGTAATCCAAAAATAAAATGAGCTCCTGTCCTTATACCCATTGCTGCGGTCTTTTCAACAGCTTCCGCTGCTTCCTCAAATGTATGTCCCCTGTTGATCCTGGCAAGAGTCTTGTTATAACATGATTCAATACCATATTCTACCGCTATATAATATCTATCAGAGAGTTCACGCAGGTAAGCAAGCTTTTCATCGTCTATACAATCAGGACGAGTACCAACGATCAAACCTATTACCCCGGGATATCCGAGTGCCTCGCTATATAATTTGCGTAGCTTTTCAACAGGAGCATAAGTATTTGAAAATGCCTGAAAATAAGCCAGGTACGAAACAGCCTCACTATATCTCCATTTATGAAACTGAATACCTTCCTCTATTTGAAGGGTCACTGACTTCTCAGGAAGACAATATGACGGGTTAAAAGCATCATTATTACAATATGTGCATCCTCCGGTCCCTTTTGTCCCATCGCGGTTCGGACAGGTAAAACCTGCATCGATTGAAACTTTCTGAACCCTGGCACCATACAGCGACCGGAAATAGTTGGAATAGGCATTGAACCTTCTGTCATGGCCCCATTCATATTTTCTCTTTTGATCTACCATTCAGGCCGGTACAACAAGATCATTATCAACATACCAGATAAACGCTTCAATATCTTTATATCCCATTTCCGAAAGAAGCTTCCTGTAATAATCCAACTGCCTTATATAGTGGCTATTGGGCTCTCCGAATTTAAAATCTACAATTATGGTCTTCCCATTTCGGAAAATAATTCTGTCAGGTCTTCTCTGAATACCTGATGGCAGCAGAATCCCGGCTTCTTTAAACACTTTATTTTCATGGCTAAACCATTCTTTTACTTCAGGAGACGATATAAGTGAAATTATTCTCTGCGCAAGTGTAGATGATTCTTCCTCAGTTATCTTTCCTTCGAGGACAAGCTTTCTTACTGCAGGTTTAATATCCTCAGCAGTGTCAATCTCTTCAAAAACCTCATGCATAAGCTTCCCATAGTTAATCCGCTCCATGAATCCTCCTTCTTTCTGTCGAAAATAGTATTCACCGTGAAGCTTAAGCCTCAGAGAATCTGTTTCCCTGCTTACATGATAACTATTATACTGCATGCCTTTCATTTTAGCCGGCTCGCTTTCTGTTACATTAATTTCTCCCATCTCGAATATTCGAGTCTCTGCGTTAAAATGGACTGCAAGTTCAACAGCACTTTTATTATCAGCCAGTTTCCCTTCGGTAATGGCTTTTTTCAGGACAGATGCTATGGTATTCTCACCACGCGGATTATCTACACTGAAACCGTACAAAGCCTCTTTAGCCCTTGTAAAAGCAACGTACAGCAGATTTATATTATCAATGAAGACTGAATATTTTTCTTCAGTATAGTCATCAGAAAAGATGGTATCAGATAGCTCCCTGTTATATCTGACAGGGACTATTCCCAGTTTATTGAATGGTTCAGTTGCAGGCCTGACCCACAGAACCGGAGGTTTTGCGGGAAGATGATCGAGGTTCCATGATATGAAAGGAAGTATTACTATTCTGAATTCCAGTCCCTTCGATTTATGAATGGTCAGTATTCTTACAGCATCCTGATTATCGGGAAGAACTACTGATTTGTTACTTCCTGTACTATCCCACCATTCGAGGAATGAAGCAGAGTCTGTAGTTCTTGTGCCAGAGTAATTCAGTATATGATCCTGAAAGGTATGCAGATAAGGCACATTCCATTTTACAGCACCAAGTTTAAAAAAACTTATTATTCGTTCAGTAGCTTCAAATAAGGGGAGATGACGTAAGTGCTCCAAAAATTCCATGTATCCTTCAGGAAAAAATCCTGCCGATTCACCAATAAGCCCTGAACTGGTCAGATTAACAGAATCGGCCCTGGCATCACCTTCTGATAGAAGATAAAACCTGAGCATAAGCGCTCTTGAGATCATATCAGAAGGATCATTTATTACCCTTAGAACTGCGACGATAAAATTCAATACCGATGCATTCCCCAGCAGCAATGAGTCATTCGATACTGCCCTGAATTCTTCAGAACCGCGCTCCCCTGATAGCAGGTTATTATAATCAATAAGAGTTTTCAGAACCATTGAACCTTCTTTCCCATCTCTTACAATTATACCTACATCAGATGGTTTATACCCTTTTTCAAGAAGAGATACAATTATTTCAGGAAGCTTTTCAAGGACATATGTCTTCCATGCCTTTTCTTTAGTGTTCTCAACAAATTCTATTCGTACATACCCACCCCGGCGCTTTCCTGCGTCTTTCTGAACTGCCTCGGAATATAGTCGTTTAAAACTGACTGGATATTTCAAGTCTGACAGCATCTCATCTATTTGTTCAGGAATAATTGAGAAGAGTGTGTTATTGAACCTGATTATTTCAGAAGAACTTCTCCAGTTGGTTGTAAGAGGCTTGCTTATAATCCTGTCATGATCTACCATATTGTTCAGAACTGTACCCAGTATTCTCCAGTCGCTGTTCCGCCACCTGTAAATTGACTGTTTTATATCGCCTACTACCAGGTTGTCTGATCCTTCGGCCATACTGTTATCAATCAGAGGCTTAAAGTTATTCCACTGAATAGCCGAGGTATCCTGGAATTCATCGATCATAAAATTATCATACCTGTTACCTGCCTTTTCATAAATAAAGGATGCCTGGTCACCTGCAGTTATAAGCCGGAGTACTTCTCCGGCATCAGAAAGAAGGAAACTGTTTTCTGAAGATGTAATCTCATGTATCTTCTTAAGAACATCAGAAAGAATTCCAAGTGAATAAATGTTCAGAAGAATTGCCTCCGAGGTTTTATATTCAATAATATGCTGATAATAGTAATCCAGTGCTTCGAGCAGTATTTGTGACAGTCCGCCATCTATTGCATTCCGGAGAGAAAGATGTGGTTCCCCTGTTGACCATTTTGGATTATCACGGGTGATTTCGAGCACATAGCTGTTTGGCTCTTTTACGGAGCCTGACAGTAACGAACGTATAAATCCAGGTATTCCTTTACCTTTCTGGTAGAACATTGAATCATCAAGATTGTGTTCAGAAAAAATGCTCTCAGCCTGTTTTCCGAAATTCTTAAGTGAATTCTCAAATGAATAATTGATTGACCGGAGCTCTTTAATATACTCAAGCAAAAATTCCTTATTTCCAATAAGATTGCGTTCTGCTTCTGAAAGCACCTTGAATTTCTCCCTGAACAGCTCCTCTGAAAGAGAAAGTATATGGTCTTTAAGGTTCCAGCTTTTTTCCTCCTCAATATTTGAAAGGGCAAACTGCGTAAGCCATATTTTCAGCTGAGGATCCTCCCCTGCAGATTTAATCATTTCATCTACTGCTGAAAGAAGAATGAGACTATGGTCCATTTCTATATTAAATCCGGAATGCAGACCTGCCTCCCTCGCAAAAGCTCTTAATATTTTCTGGAAAAAGCTGTCTATTGTGGAAACTGAAAACCTGGAGTAATCATGAAGGATTGAGTTTAGGATCTCTCCTGCTTCTGTTCTTATCCATTCTTCTGATCTGCCTGTGGACGCGATAAGCAGATCGAGATAATCAGACTTCTGCCCTGATCCAAGCCTGTGAAGGTTTTCAAGTATCCTTAATTTCATCTCGGCAGTAGCCTTGTTTGTAAAAGTTACTGCCAGTATTCTCCTGTAATTATAGCGTGACCTGAAAACATGAGTGAGGTAAACAGCTGCAAGAGTGTATGTTTTACCCGATCCGGCTGATGCATTATATATCGTCAGAGTACCTTTGCCCATGGTGTTATAAAGGTAATGTTTTTTATCTTTGCACCGTGAAAAAGAAGGTTGTCATAGGATTATCGGGAGGTGTTGATTCAAGTGTTGCTGCCTGGATTCTCAAAGAACAGGGCTACGATGTAACCGGACTATTCATGAGGAACTGGCATGATACTACAGGACTGCTTCAGAGTGATTGTCACTGGGAGGATGATATGATGTTTGCAGAACTGGTGGCAAAAAAGCTGAATATTCCGTTTCATATGGTTGATCTCAGCGGTTCTTACCGGCAGAGGGTTGTTGATTATATGTTTACAGAATATGAAAAAGGTCGTACACCTAATCCGGATGTTCTTTGCAACAGGGAGATAAAATTTGATTCATTTGCTCTCGAGGCAAAAAAACTTGGTGCAGACTATGTTGCCACAGGCCATTATTGCCGAAAAGAGACTATCAGTGTGGGAAATACACTTATTCACCGGCTTCTGGCAGGGAAAGATGGAAATAAGGACCAGAGCTATTTTTTGTGCCAGTTAAGCCAGGAACAACTTGCAACTGCACTCTTTCCTGTAGGTGAACTGCTCAAACCTGAAGTCAGAAAAATTGCAGACAATCTTGGCCTTGCAACAGCACAGCGCAAGGATTCTCAGGGAATATGTTTTGTTGGTAAAGTGCATCTGCCAACCTTTCTCCAGCAAAAACTGGCGCCAAAAAAGGGTGACATAATTGAAATCACTAACAGGTCAGCATATCCATTTATAGAAGACGGTTATCCCTCAGAAGGAGTATCAGATGACTGGCTGAAAAGAATGTGTGAACCTTATAAATACAATGCCGGTATTGGAAGAAAAATAGGAAACCATAACGGAGCTCACTATTACACGATTGGTCAGCGCAAAGGCATGAATATAGGCGGTTACACTGAACCTTTGTTTGTTATTGCCACCAATGTGGAGAAAAATATTGTATATGTGGGAGAGGGACATTCCCACCCCGGATTGAACCGGAAAGGTCTTTTCATAAATAGCGATGAGGTTCACTGGATCAGGGAGGACAAGAAAATAAAAGAAGGAGAAAGCTGCGATTTACTTGTCAGAATCAGGTATCGCCAGCCACTGCAGAAGGCTCGCCTTTTTATGAAAAATGACGGCCTCTATATTATATTCAGTGAGCTTCAGAGAGGAATTGCACCAGGGCAGTTTGCTGCATGGTACTCAGGTGATGAAGTTATTGGTTCAGGAGTGATTGCAGGGTGATGTAACTGATCGTACCCCTATTTTCCTGGAACAGGCTTGATCTGATTTGGCTTGTACTGCCAGCTGACTACAAAAACGCCTGTGAAAATAAGCACTGCAGATAATACCATATGAATATCAATTCTGTCCTGCCCCAGAATAGTGGCAAGATAAGCAGCAATGACCGGATTGAGGTAAGTATAGGTACTTACAATTGTAGGGCTCAGACGCCTTAGTCCGAATGATATCAGCAGGTAGCCAAGGTAAGTAGCAAAAAACAGTACAAATCCTATTCCAAGCCATCCGTTAAATGTAATTGCTGACCAGTCTGTGGTCCTTAGGCCGGGAAAACCTAGTGAAATATTGATGAACATACCAAAGAAGAAGGTCCATTTCATCACATTTACCGGATGATACTTCTCAAGCATTCTCTTAATAATTACTGTATAAAATGCCCAGCTTATTGTGTTTATAAGTGTCAGAATATCACCTACAAAAGTCCTGCTGCTTACATCCGGGGTTCCATTTTCGAGAATAAGCATAAGGACACCTGTTAACCCAATCGAAAGACCTATTCCCTTAAGAAAGGTGATATTCTCCCTGAGGATCAGTGCGGCAAGAATGAAGGCAAATATAGGATTGGTAGATACGATAATTGAAGAGTTGACCGGGGAGGTGTAATTAAGCCCTACCAGGAACAAAACCTGATTTGTCACCACACCGAAAAGAGAACAAAAAGCAAGATAAGCAATATCCTTTTTGCTAACCTTCTCGGTGGGAAGAAAAAGGCTTGTAAACCAGAAAAGTGAAGCAGCACTGATGCTCCTTATAGCGACAAGGGCAAGTGGCTTTATCTGTTCAGGCATAATGGCTTTTGCTATCGAGTAATTCATACCATAAATGATATTGGCAATCAGAAGCGAAAGGTGAGCCCTGGTTTTAAAACCACTTTTAAACATACCTGAATTTTGAGATGCAAAAGTATTAAAACATCAATGCTTTGCAAAATAATTCTCAACTTCAATATGACCAGGCAGACCGCTACTGTAACTAATTATAGATATATTTGAAAAAAAAAAGGGATGAATAAAGTCACAATAATTAGCGGAGGAGCCAGTGGTCTTGGCTTTGAAATTGCTTCGATGCTTGTAAAAAAGGGCATAAAGGTTATTATTCTTGGCCGCGATAATGACAAACTTAACAAAGCCTCACAAAAACTGAAAGAATTTGCCTCAGGCGCTGTGCCTGAATCAATGGTATGTAACATTGGAATTGAATGTGATGTAAAGAAATTAGGTGACTACCTCGTGAGGAACCAGATGCTGGTTGAATATCTTTTCAACAATGCAGGAATGGGACTGTTTGTAAAATCGCACTCCCTGACATCTGCAATGGTTGACAGGGTTTTTGAAGCTAACCTCAAGGGTATGATCCTTCTCACATCTGAAATTCTGAGAATGACTCCGCTTGAGGAAGAGCTGACTATTGTCAATATAATGTCAACCTCTGCTCTTATCGGAAGAGCTGAGGAGACAATCTATTGCGCAGCTAAATGGGGAGCAAGAGGATTTACAGAGGCGTTGCGTGTTGAACTCAAAGGTTTAAAAAGAAATATTATTGCGGTATATCCGGGAGGAATGAGGACTGACTTCTGGAATATCCCTGGTCAGAACAGGGACTTATCAGCTTTTATGGATCCCGCACTTGTTGCGGAGAAGATTGTAAATGCTGTTGTCCTTTCTGACAAGATGCTCGTCACAGATATCACTATCAACAGGAGGTAAGGTTAAGGTTAAGGTTGAGGTTAAGGTTAAGGTTGAGGTTAAGGTTAAGGTTAAGGTTAAGGTTGAGGTTGAGGTTGAGGTTGAGGTTGAGGTTGAGCTTTGCCAGCCATAGCTATCCC
>CAYLYN010000171.1:0-10016 GCA_964387565.1 uncultured Rikenellaceae bacterium
TTTGGAACAATAAGCATCCGTGAGGTTGTTGAAACAGCACTTGAGCAAAACCCTGCATTTCTTACTGAACTTATATGGCGGGAGTTTTTCATGCAGATACTCTTTCACTATCCCCAGGTTGTTACAGAGAACTTCAGAAAAAAATATGATGGTATTTTATGGAGAAACGATGAAAAGGAATTTGAGCTGTGGTGTAAAGGGGAAACCGGTTATCCAATTGTGGATGCTGGCATGAGGGAACTGAATGAAACAGGCTATATGCACAACAGGGTAAGAATGATATGCGCCGGCTTTCTCTGCAAGCATCTTCTGATCGACTGGCGATGGGGAGAAGCATACTTTGCATCCAGACTGATTGATTATGAACTCTCTTCAAATAACGGGAACTGGCAGTGGGCCTCAGGAACTGGCTGCGATGCCGCACCATATTTCAGGGTCTTTAATCCTTTGTCGCAGCAAAAAAAGTTTGATCCTGACAGCATCTATATAAAAAAATTTGTTCCTGAGATTGGCACACCTTACTATCCTGAGCCGGTTGTTGATCATAACCTGGCCCGCATCCGGGCTATTTCAACCTATAAAAATGGGTTAAAATACTGAACTTTTAAAGGTAATGAATAATGCTGTTCAGCATAAGATGAACAACAGAGTGTAATAATTGTTTACCTTTGTAATACAATTGTAAACCATACAATATGGCAATTACTTATCCGGCACCACTTGTTGAGATGGATGGCAGGCGCCTCTATTACACCTTTATTGCAGGTGCCAGGAAGGTTATAGAACACCAGGTAGAGCTCAATAAGATCAATGTATTTCCTGTTAATGACGGAGATACCGGAACAAACCTGGCATCAACTATACGTGCAGTGATCGATTCACTTCATCCGCAC
Source organism: uncultured Rikenellaceae bacterium (assembly GCA_964387565.1). Taxonomy (GTDB): domain Bacteria; phylum Bacteroidota; class Bacteroidia; order Bacteroidales; family VadinHA17; genus LD21. The sequence goes on from CAYLYN010000171.1 coordinate 894, forward strand.
AAATCATATAAAATTACAGCTGACAGAATAGCAGAAACTTCCCTCATAAATGCACGGGGTAACTCAGGAATAATATTTGCCCAGTTCCTTTATGGTATGAGTATGGAAACCGGGAACTTCAAAACAGTAAATATTGCCCAGTTTGCTGAGAGCATAAAAAACTCTATCCGTTATATTTATGAGGCCATTGCCAATCCTGTGGAGGGAACAATGCTGACAGTTATAAGGGATTGGGCTGATTACATATACGAGAACAGGCACCGGATAACCGATTTCAATGAATTGTTCCTGGGTTCAGTTAAAATTCTCAATAAATCGCTTATTGAAACCAAAACAAAGCTTGCTGTTCTGGCCAGGGCAAATGTTGTTGATGCTGGAGCAAGAGGATTTGTGCTATTTATTGAAGGTATTATTGAGTTCATTACACGACGCAATATAAAGGAACTTATCCAGGCTAAAGCTGAAACAGCTCTGTTTGAAAAAATCGAAGAATCAATTCCTCAGGAGGTAGAATTCAGATTCTGCACCGAGGCTCTTATCAAGAATTGTTCTGCCGATAATAAAACAATGCATTCAATTCTCAATAAATACGGAGATTCCGTTGTTGTTGCAGGCTCTGACAGGATGAAACGCCTCCATGTCCATACCAATAATCCTGCTGATCTGTTCAGTGAACTCAGGAAGACCGGGACAATTTCTTTCCAGAAAGCAGATGATATGGTCCGCCAGAGTGATGTGGTATATAACAGAAGGTGGAAGATCGCTATCGTCACCGATTCTACATGTGACCTTTCGCAGGAGCTTATTGATCATTACCAGGTCAATATGCTGCCGATAAACATTAATTTCGGGGAAAACCATTTTCTCGATAAGGTAACGATACAGCCCGAACAGTTCTATTCCATGCTGGATGAGGATATAGAATATCCCAAATCTGCCCAGGTAAATGAAAAAGCTTTTACTAACCTGTACTCTCACCTTGCCTCCCACTACGATTCAATTATTGCTATTCATCTGAGCGACAAGCTCAGCGGGACTTTCGGAAGCAGTCTGAAGGCAGCCAAAGTAATAAGTGCAGAATTTAAAAAACCGATCTCTGTAATAAATTCAAAAAGTCTTTCGGGAGCTCTCGGACTGGTGGTACTAAGAGCTGCCAAAGCCATAGAGGAAGGCTATTCGCATGAAAAAGTCGTTGAAATGACACAGCGTTGGGTTGAAAATGTAAAGATACTTGTCAGCGTGAAAGACCTTAAATACCTGATCAAAGGAGGAAGACTGTCCACAACCCGGGGATTAATAGCAAAGATACTTAATGTTAATCCTATTGTCTCAGTAGATGAATCCGGAAAAGCAGTAGTGTTCGACAAATCCTTTAACCAGAAGGCCACAATGGAAAAGGTGATCGCGCATGTGAAGAAGAATGCTGTGGGAAAACAGATATGGAACTATATAATCCTCCATGCCCATAATGAAGATGCAGCTAACTGGTATATTGAAAGAATGGAGGAAATTACTTCACTTAAACCGGTATCAGTAGTGAACATTTCACCTGTTATTGGTGCCAATGTTGGCATCGGGGCTGCAGCTGTTGCTTTCCTTCCCGAATAAGAGATACTGATGAGTTTTCTTCAGATATATTTACAGGCATTTTTGATCATAATGATCATGATGTCAGTATTATGGATAATGAGTGTAATCCTCAGAAATGCCAGCATCGTAGACATTTTCTGGGGATTCGGCTTTGTTGTTGCAGCAGCTTTCTATTTTCTCAGAACCGGAGATATCACTGAACGGAAAATAGTGATTGTAACAATTGTTACAATTTGGGGTATTCGTCTTACTTCATACATAGCCTGGCGTAACTGGGGCAAAGGTGAAGATTTTCGCTACAAAAACTTCAGGAAGAAATATGGAGAAAACCGCTATTGGTGGATCAGTTTCTTCCAGGTTTTCCTCTTACAGGGAACATTAATGTGGCTTATTTCTGCCCCTCTCCTGGGGGCACAATATTACACCGAAAATATAAAGCTGAACATTCTTGATTATACAGGTATAGCGATCTGGATTATCGGTTTTCTTTTTGAAGCAGGTGGCGATTATCAGCTTGCTGCTTTTAAATCAGATCCATCAAACAAAGGAAAAATTCTTGATAAAGGATTCTGGCGATATACCAGACATCCTAACTATTTTGGCGATTCAGCGGTCTGGTGGGGCTACGGGATTATTTGCATCGCTGGCGGCAGCTACCTGCCGGTAGTGGGTTCTGCCCTTATGACAGCATTGATTATCAAGGTTTCCGGTGTGGCAATGCTTGAGAAATCAATGAAAGAACAAAAGCCTCAATACAGGGACTACATTAAAAAAACCAGCCCATTCATTCCCTGGTTCCCTAAAACTTAAGCTACATTATTTTAGAAATTATTTAGCTATTTTATTACAGGTTATCTATATTTGATAGAGTGTTTAAAAATCTGATAATGAAATCTAATCTTATATTGTCAATTCTTGCAGCTATGATGCTTGCAGGATGCCAGCCGGGAGAAAATCCTTTTAAGGCAGATGTTATAGTTTATGGAGGAACAAGCTCTGCAATAACCGCAGCCGTTCAGGTAAAAAGGATGGGTAAGAGTGTAATTATTGTTTCTCCTGATATCCATTTAGGAGGATTGTCTTCCTCAGGTTTAGGTTATACCGACACAGGGAACAAAGAGGTTATAGGAGGACTTGCAAGAGAGTTTTACCATCTTCTTTATCAACACTATATGGAACCGGATGCCTGGAATTGGCAAAAACAGTCGGAATTCGGAAACAAGGGACAAGGTACTCCTGCGATTGATGGTGAATTTCGTACAATGTGGCTCTTCGAGCCTCATGTTGCAGAACAGGCCTTTGAGAAAATGATCACGGATAACAATCTCATTGTCTACAGGAATGCATGGCTTGACAGAGAATCGGGTGTTGTTATGGAGAACAATAAGATTGTATCCATTAAAACCCTTGATGGCACAATTTTTACAGGGAAGATCTTCATTGATGCTACTTATGAGGGAGATCTCATGGCAGCTGCCGGAGTTAGCTATCATACCGGTCGTGAAAGCAGTACACAGTATAATGAAGAATGGAATGGCGTACAGGTTGGAGATTTTCCTGTTAAACATCACGATTTCGATAATCTAAAGATCAGTCCATATAAAATCCCCGGTGATCCGGCCAGTGGTCTTCTTCCCAGAATATCACCGGATCCTCCTGGAAACAGGGGTGATGCAGATAAAAGGATCCAGGCATACTGCTACCGGACTTGTCTGACTGATCACCCCGGTAACAAGGTACCATTTGTTCGTCCGGCCGGATACGATTCGACCCAGTATGAACTTCTTATCAGGATATATGATGCAGGATGGAGAGGTACTTTCAATAAGTTCGATGCAATCCCCAACAGAAAGCTTGATGTTAACAACCATGGTCCTTTCAGCTTTGATAATATCGGGATGAATTATGACTATCCGGATGCATCATATGAGAGAAGAAAAGAGATCATTGATGAGCACATAACTTATCAGAAGGGACTATTATATTTTATAGCCAACGATCCGCGTGTCCCCCCAGAAGTCAGAACTGAAATGTCCCGCTGGGGATATTCAAAAGATGAATTTTCAGATAACGGGTACTGGCCTTATAATATGTATGTCCGGGAAGCCAGGAGAATGACCGGGGAGTATATAATGACAGAGAATGATGTTTTAAGCAAAAGGGAGGTTCCTCATTCAGTTGGCATGGGGTCTTATAATCTCGATTCGCATAACACCCAGCGCTATGTTACACCCGAAGGTTATACTGAAAATGAGGGTGATGTGGAACATCCCGCACCAAAGCCTTACAGGATAGACCTTGGATCCATCCTCCCGGTTAAAGAGGAATGCAGCAACCTGCTGGTGAGTGTATGTGTATCAAGCTCACATATCGCCTTCGGATCGATCAGGATGGAGCCGGTATTTATGATACTCGGTCAGAGTGCAGGAACGGTAGCCGCAATGTCTCTGGATAAAAAAATCCCGGTCCACAATCTGAAATATGAAGATATCAGGACAAGGCTTCTAAATGATGGTCAGGTACTGGAATACAATAAATAACAGTTGAATCTGTTTTATTTAACGGATGACTAAGTGGTTAAAACTTCCGGTTTTTTTTTCATGTATCATACTTTTCATGCTATCAGGATGTCAAAAGGGTGATGATACACCTGATCCTGTTACCGATATTGAGGGAAATATTTATGAGACAGTCAGGATAGGGAACCAGGTCTGGATGGCTGAAAACCTCAGAACGACCACTCTGAATGACGGATCCGAAATAAAACTAATAACAAAGAACCAGGAGTGGTACAACAACAGTGATCCTGCTTATTCATGGTATAATAATGACTCCTCTTTATTCAAAGTCCCATATGGAGCACTGTACAATGGTTATGTAGCTTCCAGTGATAAAATCTGTCCTCCGGGATGGAAGCTTCCGGACAAGGAAGACTGGAAAAGTCTGATTCAGACTCTTGGTGATACTTTAACTGCAGGGGGAAAACTTAAGGTTGATGGTTTATCTCAATGGCACCACCCTAATACAGGTGCTGATAACAGCTCTTACTTCTCAGCCTTGCCGGCAGGTATTCGATACTTCGAAGGCACCTTCAGTTCAATGTCATATTTTACCGCATACTGGTCAGCTTCAGAACCAGATACCAGCTCCCTTGTTTTTATTAGCCTTTCTTATCTCAATTCCTCGGCATCATCCGGAAGCAAGTCAAAAAAACACGGGTTCAGCATCAGGTGCATCCGCATCAATTAAAACCCCGCTTCTCCAGTGAAATTTCTGATAGTGTAACTTTTCAGATGGCATCTTCGTCTCACAGTTGAATTAAGAACATAAAATGTTATTTGCCATGAAAAGAATTATATCATTATTAGTTATTGCGTTGTTCATATTTAGTCCGGCTTTCTGCCAGGAGGATGAAAAAATGGACAGGCTGGAAAATCTTGAGAATAACGACCGGGCTGAATCATCAAAAGATACGCTGAGTGTAGTTGTCGGTAATGAAGTATTCTCAGTTAAGGAAACAGGTGATGAAACAAAGATCACTCTGGGTAATAAGGAATACAGGGTGGTTGAAGACAATGATGGAGTCACTGTTTATAAAAGTGATAAAAGAGACCGGGATAAAGAGTTCTATCACAGACGGAAGGACAGGTTCCGTGGCCATCTTGGAGGATTTGAATTTGGGTTTAACGGATTCCTGACAGATTTCTGGAGCACCTCCCTTCCTCCTGAAGACAATTACTTCGATCTGAATACTGCAAAATCAAATGCATGGAACTTCCTTTTCCCTTCACTTAACCTGGGTATTACCCGTCATATGGGTTTTGTGACTACCATTGGACTGAATTACAATAAATATCGTTTTGATGGTAATAACTCTCTTACCAAAGATGCTGATGGTGTTGTTGGCCCTTATTATCCTGATCCTTCAATCACATATTTAAGGACCAGGCTGGCAACAACTTATGCAACTGTTCCCCTTATATTTGAAATTCAGATTCCTGTAAATGGTTCGAACAACAAAACTCTTAATTTTGGTGCAGGGGTCATTGGAGCAGTAAAACTGGGATCCCACACTAAAGTAGTATATCAGTCTGACGGCAAACAGAAGGAAAAAATTAGAGATGACTACAGTCTTAATGTACTCAGGTGGGGATACACAGCCAGGATAGGATATGAGAATATACAGATCTATGGAACTGCTTACATGACAAAATTATTTGAAAGAGGTAAAGGCCCTGAGCTTAATCCTTTTGAAGTGGGTATGGCTTTTACTTTTAATTAAAATATATACTTACTTGTTGGCAAGCAGTACGATTACTAATATCAGAGCTGCAGCTGCAAGAACTGCCAGGGTTATTTTAATCCAGCTGTAAGGTCTTTCTCCCTGTACTTCACCGGTTCTTCCATTAATGAGGAACCGGTATGTTTTATTCCTGTAATTATAGGCGCTGATCCAGATCGGCATCAGGATATGCTTGAAAGTAATGTTCTTCCATATTGTATTTGTTGTATGTACTCTCTGGTGATCGCCTCCAATATCCCTGCAGATTGCTTCATGAAGAGCTTTGTTCATCTTCACTTTGGCATCATCAAATCCATCCCTGAGACCGACCTGATAACTCTCAGTCTTAAAGCCGCTCAGGTAACTGCTGTTGAATGAAACCAGGTTTATTAGATCCCATGGTTCAAGCTTTTCAACATATTCTTTAGGAAGAGAATTACTTGCAACTACAAGTACATCATCAAAGATCTTATCCACGTGTCCGCTGACACTGCTCCACCTGGTTCGTGTCACAGTCCTTGTTTTAGTTACGGATCTCCCGTTTTCAGTGGCAGTATATGTTTCGGTGGTATGATAATCTACATCTCTCTCGCCGGTATAATCAGTTGAAGTATCAGAGTCGTATGTCCAGTATGGAATATAAAGACCGTTAAGTTTGCCTGCATGTCGGGCAAATTGCTTGAGCTTATTAGGTGCAAACCATAGCTTTTTTATCCAGTTTCCAAATTCCTTAAAGGCAGTATTCTGGTCAATGGCGAATGGCAGAATAGCTTTTGGCTTAATTGCATGTGAAGTTGTCGCTTCCTTAACGACCAGAGGTGAACCACAGCAGGGGCAGGAATCAGATACCACATTCGGATCAAATGTAGTCTGGGCTCCGCATCCCTGACACTTTATAGTGGCGACTTCCTCTGTAATTTCCTTCTCTTCAAACTCCTTTACAAATTTTTCAAAATCGAGTTCCTCAAAAACCTCTGTGGATACTTCAATCTCATTCTCCATACCGCAATACGGACACTTGAGGCTGTTAGTTCCTGGGGCGAACTGGAGTTTTCCAGAGCATCCCCTGCAAACAGATTCTTTCTGAATTGTTTCTGATATAATCCCTTCCTGGCTCATATTATTATATTCATTTTGCTGATCTTATATCTGACAGAATCCTATCTGGGAGGGATCGGAGGAGGAACCGCTCCGAATATTGAAGTCAGATCAGGCTGTGCACCAGCTGCAGCCCACTGAGCCATACCCTGCTTCCACACAAGTGTTTCATTATTTATCTGGCCCTGGGCAGCCATCTGCTTAAGTGTATTAAGATCAAACGGACCGGATTGCTGTCCGTTAATGACAACAAAATAACTAATGGCTCCCGGTACAGGAGGTGGCCCAGACTGCTGAGGCTGTTGCTGACCCATCTGACTCATCATTGCATTTGCCATTCCAAAACCCATGCCCATTCCCATACCCGCAGAAGCCCCTCCGTCAGCCGGGTTATTGGCAGCAGCTTCCATTGACTGGCCAATCTGGAACTGCTGGAATTTATTCATATCTCCGATTATACCCATGCTTGATCTTTTATCAAGCGCCGCTTCCACATTCTCAGGTAAGGTGATACTTGCAACCAGAAATTTCAGTAGATCTATCCCATATTCAAGGAATTCGGGTTTCATCTTATTCTCGCAGAAGGCTGAGATCTCATCAAAATTTGAAGCCATGTCCAGAACAGGAATTTTACTTTCGCCAATGGCATCGGTGAATCTTGTAACTGCAACATTACGCAGCTGATTTGTAATACTTTCTGTTGTAAAGTTACCATCAGTTCCTGCAATTGTCTTTATAAACAAGCCGGGATCAGAAATCTTCATAGTATAATTTCCATTAGCCCTGATACGTATTGGTCCGAATTCAGGATCACGCAGCATTACCGGATTCGGAGTTCCCCACAGCAGATCTGTAAATTGTTTTGTATTTACAAAATACACCTCTGCCAGGAAGGGACTGTTAAAACCATATTTCCATCCTTTTAATGTTGTAAGAATCGGAAGGTTTTCAGTTGTCAGGGTATAGAGACCGGGTGAAAAAACATCGGCCAGCTGACCTTCGTTGATGAAGACTGCTACCTGAGATTCCCTTACTGTTAACTTTGCTCCTGTCTTTATCTCATTCTGGTACCTCTCAAACCTGTGTACCATTGTATTCTGTGTGGGATCAAGCCATTCAATAATGTCGATGAATTCCCCGCGGATCTTGTTAAATAGTCCCATTGTTATATAGTTTTAAATATTCCCTGTTGAAAATCCATAAAGAACTAAGATAATTAAAACTTCTTTAGAAAAAGGAATCATTCTTATTGTATTTTTGATTTTCCTTTGAAACATTATCATGATTCAGGACTCTCCTTTATCGGTTATTCTTATGGGTGCATTCTTTGGTTTAATGGCAGGTATATCACCCGGGCCTTTACTTGCTCTTGTAATTTCAGAAACCTTAAGTCACGGCAGGAAAGAGGGTATCAAAATTGCATTTGCACCATTGATTACAGACCTGCCCATAATTCTCCTGACCTGGTTTGTATTCTCACGACTGGCACAATTTGATACTGCATTGAATATAATTTCATTAGCAGGAGGTCTCTTCCTGGCTTTTATCGGTTATGAAACATTGAGGGCACAAGGAATTTCTGCTGAGATTGCGGATATTAGACCTCGCTCATTAAATAAAGGCATTGCTGCTAACATGCTTAATCCGCATCCCTACCTGTTCTGGCTGACTGTTGGTATTCCAACTGCCTTTAAAGCAATGGAAATCAGTCTTGCTGCGTTTATTTTCTTTTTTTTCCTGTTTTACCTGATGCTGGTTGGTTCAAAAGTTATAATTGCGATTCTGGCAGACAGGTCAAGAAGTTTCCTACCGGGAAAAACTCTCAGGATTGCAATGCAAATCCTGGCAGTTACATTATTCACTTTCGCAATTATCTTTTTCTATAACGGTATTAAATTCTTTCTCAACAACTCTTAACTTAATCTAAAAGGAATTCTGTGAAATTGATCTCCCCCTCTCCTCATAGTCGTCAACTTAAGGGTCTTTTATATTGAAACAGCCGGATTAAAGTTTCCCCTCCTTTTGAAGGAGGGGTGGCCGCAATATAATGTTTATCAAAGTATTGCAAAGCCTCATTGCGGCCGGGGTGGTTGATTAATAAGTCGTATAAATTCATTTTTCAAATAAATTTGATAAACGAAAAACTGTTTTCA
>CAYLYN010000172.1:0-10013 GCA_964387565.1 uncultured Rikenellaceae bacterium
CGAGCATATATTATTTTAGTATTAATGACTTCTCATGTCATCCTTGGTAAAAATAAAGAAATAAACAAGAATATTACCCGGATGAAAATAACCATGAGTTCTTTTAGATTTTTTTAACATATCAGAACAGAGTAAATCCTTATTCATTAAACCTGATCGCATCTATAAAATACATTCCGGAAGTTAATGACCCCCGCCACTATGGGTGGACAATTATCCTTCTATTTTTTGATTGCATCAGGAGGAATACCGAAGTGGGTTCCTACCATTGGCAAGTCGTACTGAGGTGTTGGTTCGAAATATCCCGGGATAATAAGATGCTCTTTACAGACTTCATCATTCAGCTCTATACCTAATCCAGGTTTTTCCGGCACTGTATACATTCCATCCTTTATGATGGGTTTATCCACACCAGTCACAATATCACTCCACCATAATGAGTCAACAGCATGATTTTCCATGCTTATAAAATCATCAACAAGGCATGCACAATGAACGCTGGCCATTGCTCCTACCGGCGAACCTGCCATATGGAACATTACAGGTATCCCATGCAGATTCGCATAGTCACATATTTTTTTTGTCTCCAAAATCCCACCCGAAGTCAACATATCAGGGTGAATCATATCAACTGCATGGTTGTCTATCCATGGTCTGAATTCTTCAAACCCAAACAGATCTTCTCCGTGAAGTGTTGGTGTTGGAGAACCATCAGTGATAGCTTTATTAAGCATCACAGAGTTTGGCCTGTAATAAGGAATAGGATCCTCAATATGCCCCAGACTGTATTGTTCCATAGCTTTACCCAGACGAATACCATCATCAACAGTAAGGTATCCAAAATGATCTGCTCCAAGAGTCTTATCCCATCCGATTACCTCTCTGACTGAACCTACAAACTCTCCCCATAAAGCAAGGCCTTTGTCAGTTGGCGATTGATTCTGACCTGCCAGGGCACCAGGTTTTCCATAGATGAGTCTTTTAGTAAGATCCATTTTAAAATGTTTGAATCCAAGATCCAGACGAAATTTCATTTTTGTCCGCATCTCATCCATGTCCGGGGTGGTAGTGGTATCACAATATGCCGGGATCTTGTCTCTTTTCTTTGAACCGTAAAGCCTGTAACAAGGTATGCCAAGAACCTTTCCTGCTATATCATTCAATGCCATATCAATTGCACTGTATCCTCCACCGTTGCGGCTTTGTCCGGCCATTGGTTTAATTCTTCTCAGGATGCCTTCTATATTCAATGGATCCTGGCCAATAAGAAATGATTTAAGAATCAGTGCCTGGCTGAGACGTGCACTGTCACGAACTTCTCCAAGTCCATATACATCCTGGTTGGTGTAGATCTTTATTATCGGATAATTCTCACCATCCTCGCGTAAGGTACATCCGCGGATATCTGTTATTTTAAGATTAGTTGGTCTGGATGGTGTCTGGGCCGGATTAATAGCCATGCCTGAAAGAGCCATCCCTCCAGCAAGGCCTGCTGAGGTCTTGAAAAATTTACGTCTTTCCATTTTCTCGGGTTTAAGGTATAAAAAGTACTTATTAACTGAACTTTACAAATATTTATTGAAAATAGGAATAAAATCAGGAGTATTTTCTAAACCTTCCAGCAGATAACCAATTTATAACTTTTTTTAACTATTCAGGAAAAACCGGATGTCATCTTGAAGATTCTATAATGGTACAAGCTATCTTATTTTCATCAGCACCTTTTATTTCTTCATCTATAAATCCGATAACAAACTCCAGGTTATCACCCTGAAGTACAGGGGTAGTGTTATGAGCTCTGCCAAAACCAAAACAAACCATTCCGTCGGGCGATTTCTTTGATCCACCCTGCGTATTGCCCATGTACGAAAACAGATCGGTTTTGTCATCGGGTTGCAGCTGCCTGAAATACAATATTCTGGGATATCCCCTTTGTCCTACATACAGCCATTTCACATTGCAAAAAACACCGGTATTTTCCAGCAAGTCAGGAAAATCGGTTCGTAAGCCATCGATATTATTGCCCCAGTACATTTTTTCCGGATCATATTTTCCTGCCGGTGTTCCCTCGTAAAGAAACCAGTAAGGCATTCCTGGCACTGTTTTTACCATAATAAGCTTTGCATAATCATCATAAAAAGCCCAGCGAAATTTCCAGTTACCGGTTTTTGATATAGTCTCAATAACATTTGGAGAAATAATTTTTGTGACACACATATCAAAACCCGGATGTCCCGCATCCTTATCCTCTCCGCTTATTCCAAGATTTGGAATACCCCTGTAACGCGAAGCAGCATTTCCAGGAAACGGATAGTCTTCGTTCCTGAAACTGATCCAGTCCCGCTTATCTTTATCAAACAGACTTATAAATCCTCCGCCTGACTTGTCGTAAACATATGTGGCAGATGCAGTTTCAATCTTTAAACAGGCTATGCCCTGTTCAGATGTCTCGCTGATCTTAACAAATGAGATATCAAGTTTCTCATCAGTAAGGTTTCTCCATAAATATAATGGCGCTTTGTTCCAGTTTCCGGAAGCTACAAAATCCATATCTCCGTCATCGTCAATATCACCTGTTGTTCCGCTATAGCATCCTTTTTCTGATAATATCTGTTTACTCCATTCCATATTATTTCCTTTATTGATAAACAGAGTAACTGGATGATATCCCTGCGGATCCGGAGAGTTCCAGGCTATAAGCGAACCACTAACTACATCCTGGTCTCCATCATTATCCATATCAGCTATCTGAAGAGTGTGGGCAAAATCCATATATCCTATAACATGCTCTTCCCATTCTTTGTCAGATCCTTTACCGGGATTTTTATACCAGCAGATTGCATAACCTGTATTCTCGGCATTTGAGATAAATATATCAGTCCATCCATCTTTATCAATATCATTTAGAGCAACCTTACAGTTATTATCAAACCATGCTCCGTTTTTTCCTGTCTTCTGCTTGTACCAGCGGGGAGCATAATCATGTTTTGTCCAGACACCCTTTACCAGGTTTTCAGGTGTCTCATACCATATTCCGTTAATTACTATATCAGGGTCTCCATCATTATCCATATCAGCAACATCAGTTCCATCATGATGCGGGGCATCAATCTTTATGACAGTCCATTTAACAGGAGAAGACTGGATATAAATCCGCAGGCATTCATCAACACAGCGGGCAACAATATCTGTTTTACCATCATTATTGAAATCTGTTGCAACTATATCCTTGGCATAGGTACTAAAACCAATATCCGTAAGCTTCCAGGCTCTGCCATCATACTTGTCTGATCCATAGGGATTTTTAAGCCAGAATATATTCCCGGTTTCGTTATTGTCATCCCCGTCAGTATCGTACCGGCCAATTATATCAGAATAGCCGTCATTATCTATATCGGCATTTGCAATACTGCATGATCTGTAATTGATCGCTGAAATAACATGCCTTCTAAAACCTCCGCCGCCGGCAGTTCCCATACATGAAAACCAGGTAATTGTTTTTGTATTAGTAGCATCATTCCCCTCCGGATCATTATAATCATCAACAATGACAATATCATTTTTACCATCCCTGTCAACATCAAAAATCATTGGATGAAGTGCCACTGAATTTGTGACTACTGATGTTTCGAAACTTATCTCCTGTGCCGACAGGAAGATTGATGAAAGCAGAAAATAAGGAATTAAAAGTGTCGGTTTATTCATAAGGCAAATTGTTATTCCCTGATATTCCTGGTTAATATAGGACTAACAGAAAGAGCTTGTCAATAAAGTGTGTTTTCCCAGTAATCAAGATGAAATACCACCTCATCAGCTTTCCATACCTTACTTACAATATCAATATCGCCATCACCATCCACATCACCGATAAGAGCATCATGCCATCCGGGATTATCTTCATTAATAATAACTGCCTCAAACCCTGGGTTCTTAAGTGTCCCTATGTTCTGAAAAACAATTCCTCTCTCCCATAAACCTTCAGGTTTCATCAACTCTGTATCGTCTTCCTGTTCTCCGGCAAAAACATCAAGATCCCCGTCATTATTGAAATCAGCTACCTGCAGTGAATGAAATGAGCCTGACTCCCCGACATTACTCTGTGGCAAAGGGAGTTCCACCTTTTTCCAGCTTTTTCCTTCTCCTTCATTAATAAGCAAATAGACATTGGAGAACTGAACATCACAATCGGCGTAAATAAAATCATTTAAACCGTCATCATTCATATCTCCACCCCATACTCTCATTCCGTCTCCATAAGGACATGGAAGAACAGGAGTATACGGATACTCCATTTTTTCCCAGGGACCTCCCTTTACACCCGGATTTTTATACCAGTATACCGGCATAATAGCATCAGGATACTTATCGTTGTTAAGATCAACTACTCCATTGGGGAATAAACCTGAATGTACATAGTTTTCATTTACATCAGTTGCAATGTCTGTATAAGTCCAGTTGAAAGGATCTGAAATATCATACGCCCTTATAGTGCTGGAAGTCTGATTATACATAATAATTTCAGGAATATTGTCCAGGTTTAGATCAGCTGTTACAATATCATGATTCTCTTCCGGCATATCTCCGTTATAATGGTGTGCTTCCCATTCCACATCAGGTTCCTCCTGAAGCTTGCCGGAATTACGAAACCATACGTGTCCCAGAACAAGATCAATATTACTGTCGCGGTCTACATCAACAGCGGTTGCTCCCAGCTGATATTCTGATCCGATACCAACAAAATGCCTGATCCAGTTACCGGTTCCACGGTTTTCATAATAATAGACTTTTGCGCTGTCTGAACGGCACTGTATTGTTACATCCAGGTCACCATCCTTATCATAATCAGCCAGGGTAAATCCGCCTGTACCCCAGTCTTTTGCCGTTAAGGGACTATCAATAACATGATGCCGGAAAGCGATTCTCTTATCAGGTTTATTACAGGAAGGTAAAAGCAGTAAGAAAACAGCAAAACTCCAAACAACCATATTTCCACTTTTAACAAATCCTGAGATTGCAGGGAATATGGATTTTTTTAGAAAAATGAGAACCATTTCAATTAAGATTATTTTAGTTTATTTTTCCAGATTTTTAGTATATGTTCCGCAAAATTTGCTCCTGCAACATCCATGTCGCCATCGCCGTCAAAATCATATATTCGCATGCTGTGTGAACCCTGTGTACTGATTACCTGTTTCTCCCACACATCTGATCCCATGTTATAGAAAATGGCTACCTCATCAGGATCAGCACCCTGCTGCATCTCTGCGGTAATAATATCGATCCTTCCGTCCATATTAAAATCTGCTGCACCAATTGAATGAAGCACGGTTTCAACTGAATCAGCCACAATATGTTCCTTCCATACCAGGGAAGGATCTTCTGGTGCTTCAAACCAGGAAATATGATAATAATTCCCGGCCAGTTCGGATGGAGAATGAAGTATATCAGGTAAGCCATTTTTATTTATATCCGCAACATCTATTGCTGCATTCACCCAGGTCCATGTATCTGTGAATTTATGCCCCACCCACTCAGCCATATTACCGGTATTTTCAAACCAGTATCCATTGGTCACAACATCCATTCTCTTATCACTATTAATATCTGCCATCTTAAGTCCCTCTCCATCAGGAATTTCTTTTTGATATCCTGTCCATATTCCTTCTGTTTTCTGATTATAGAAATAAAGAGTATGTCCGCCTGTGGTACCAAAAGCACCCTGATTCCTCGAAACAATATCAATCAATCCATCATTATCAAAGTCGTATACTTCCACATCATGACCTGTTATTGAATCAATTAAATGCAGGCCCCAGTCAGGTCCTTTAAACCAGACGATTGCTTCATTCACTACTGCAACAATATCAGGTATATTATCATTATTTACATCTGCTACTTCAGCATCAGTAGATATTTTTAGGGTATCGTTGATTATCAGTTTTTTCCATTCCGGAGCTAAATATGCAGCCATACCTCCGCTCTGCCAGCCACCGGCCAGTATATCTGTAATACCATCATTATTTATATCACCTGTACTTTTCATCCAGAGATTTTCAGGAGCCTTATCATCAATTATCATTTCGGTAAAATCAGGCCTTACGTTGCTGCAACTTATAATAAAGCCACAGGCTGTAACAATGAAGACTGAAAGAAAGGCACGAAGTATAATACTATTCATTTTTTTGTATCATTAATAAAAAGATCAAGCCGTGGAGTATCCCAGTTGTATGGTTTTGACAGGATATCATAATCTCCATCACCTTCAAAGTCGAAGATCTTCCCTTCATGGCAACCTATATCACCATCAACTACATGATGAACAAAATTTCCCTTACCGTCTCCAAGTAATATCCTGACAGAACCCGGATTTTCAGGATTTAACTTCATTTCTGCAGAAAAGATATCAAGATGCCCGTCTCCGTTGAAGTCAAGTACATCAATAGTGTGTCCGTCATATAATGTTTCTATAAGCTTTTTAGGCACCCATGTACCAGATCCGGTGTTAGTTTTTGAATTGATATTACCTGACCATTCGTACATATAAAGGGGCCCCAGGCCATCTCCTATGGTCAGAAGAATTTCAGGTCGCCCCCCCTCTATAAACTGACCTGCAGCTGCTCTGGTAAAAGTATAGGATGCATCAACCAGGTTGGCTTTGAACTTATCGTTACCCATATATTTGAACCACCGACCTCCCCCGATAATATCTGTCAGCCCATCGCCATCAATATCTGCTTTGGCAAGACCTTCGTGTTCATTTCTACCTCTCCATTGAGGATATGCCTCAACTCCTCCCCGTGGTTCCATCTCACTGTCATCATCATAAACATACACCGGTTTACGTACCCATTCTTCTGCTTTTTCAGGAATGTCTGGTACTTCGGCAATAAACAGTGTATGTGCACCCTGATTCCAGAAAACTACTTCAGGCTCACCATCATTATCAAAATCTCCTGCAATTATATCATGATGTTTCTTCTCTCCTGATTTTTTAATATTATACCTGTTCCAGCTTTTAACCGGATCATATTCGGGATAAGGATTTTCCCACCACCACACTTCATTGCTCTGTCCTTCTCCTCCGAATATTATATCCAGATCTCCGTCTTTATCAACATCCAGTGACGCACTTCCGGCTTCTATCCTGACAGGTGTATTATCTATAATATATGTTTCCCATTTACCCTTGTTAAACCTGTACCATAAAACTGATGGAACCACACTCCTGTCGGTTATGACAAAATCCTGGAAACCATTCTTATCAAGATCAGCCACAAGACATGATGTTTGCTGATGACCACCATTTGTCGGAGGCAAATCACCGGTTTTTGTGGACAGGTGCTTCCAGCTTATTTCAGATTTAATTGCATCGTTTCTCCATACATGCAGAAATTTATAGTTATCCCATGCAATACTGACTATATCCAGGTCACCATCTGAATCAAGATCAGTCAGTTGTGTTCCAAGATGGCTTTCATGACCTTTATCAGCCAGATGTGTAGTAAAATTACCCTTTCCATCATTTTCAAATATCAGTAGCCTGAACTCCTTACCTTTATGTTCGCATGTTACAAGATCAATATCACTGTCATTATCAATATCTCCTGCATCAAGATTGTTTACAGAGTAGCCGGTAAATACTATATCTCTCTTCCACTTACTTTCCTTTCCTGCACCCGGATTGGTATAAACAAGAACATTAGCGAGTGGCTCAAGACCAGGGTACATCTCTTCCGAAACTGCAACATCCGGCTTTCCGTCTCCGTTCAGATCGGTTACTTTTATCCTGTCAGCAGCATTTATACAAGCTCCGATATGATGTTTCACCCATTCACTTTTAACTGAACCAGGGTTTTCACTCCAGTATACTTGCCGCGACACATCCATATCTTCTTTAAACATATCCCCAAAAACAAGATCAAGGTCACTGTCGCCATCAATATCTCCAACACCGATTCCTTCTGAAGAGCCGGTCTTAACAATCAGATTAAAGATCCAGTTGCGCTGCAGATCAGGCTGAGATGGAATTTCAGCTGCATATATACCATCTCCTGCGGCCAGAATAATCTCTTCCTTTCCTCCCTTAATTATCTGGGCATGAAGCCCCCCCTGCCCGTTAACATGATCGGTTTCGGGAATTTCGCCAATTTTTCTGCAGGTCCACGAAGTACCGGTCCAATTATCTGCTTCAAACCAATATACATCAGGAAGCGCTTCGGCTATTACATCAGTATAATCATCCCCGTCGACATCAACAAACAAATATCCATCGACATTCATCCCCAGGTCAGACCTTACCCACCTGCCTTCCATATCCCCACCGGGATTAAGGTAAAAGTAACGCCCCGAAACAATGTCATTATAGCCATCCTTATTTAGATCAGCAAAATCAAGTCCGAAGTATCTCAGCCACGCCGGTTCATTCCAGTCTCCCCACTTCTGTCTGCTGTTATCAGCTTCTATATACTTCCACTTGTTCAGATCAAGCTTCTGAGAAAATACAGGGTTTACTGCTAAACCCATAATAAATACTGGCAGTAAAATTTTTTTCATAGGTTACTACTTGAGTCTGCTCAGACCTTAGGTAATTTCCATGGTTCCCTGTAATCCGGAACCAGGTATTTATTAGCCTCTGAGTCGTTGGTAAACGATGTTCCATCCCATACCAGTTTCTTACCTGTTCTGTAAGCGATATTACCCAGGGCTGAAAACTTGGCAATATGTGCAGCGATCTCAACATTGGTATTTGTATCTGGATTCCTCCTGGCAATGCAATCGATATGGTTCTTAACATGGTTTTTCAAACCTTCTCCTGTTCCGTTTTTCCATGGTAATGCTTCCATGCGTTTTACACCATTTACCACTTCAGGGATAACTTCCCAGCCACCCCTGTCAACAACAAGAGTCCCGTTTTCGCCTACAAAACCCAGTACGGCATTCCTGCCGTAACCGCCATCATTTATCCCTATGGCATGGTCCCACATTACATTGAATCCTTCAAATTCATAAATTGTCTGCAGGCTGTCAGGTGTTTCACATGCATCATCAGGATATCCGTATTTGCCACCCATTGCCATAATAGATTTTGGTGCAGTAACGTTCATTCCGTACAAGGCAAAATCCAGAAGATGAACTCCCCAGTCTGTCATCAGACCTCCAGCATAATCCCAGAACCAGCGGAATGTAAAATGAAAACGGTTCCTGTTAAAGGGGCGAAGCGGGGCGGGTCCCAGCCACATATCATAGTCAACACCAGCAGGTGCCTCCATATCGGGCTGAACCGGGATTGATGTGTTCCAGCCCTGATAAGAATAAACCCTTACTATTCTTATTTTACCCAGCTTACCCGAGCGGATAAAATTAACTGCATCGATCCAGTGCGGATCACTCCTTTGCCACTGCCCTACCTGAACAATTGTTTTGTTCTTTTTTGCAGCCTTTATCATAATGTTACACTCTTCTATAGTCCGGCCAAGAGGTTTTTCGCAGTACACATCCTTGCCTGCCTCGCAGGCAGCCACCATCTGAAGACAATGCCAGTGGTCAGGTGTGCCAACAATAACCAGGTTGATATCCTTATTGTCTATTACTTTGCGCCAGTCTTTGTAAAGATTTGCCGGTTTTTTACCTCTGATCTTTTCAACATCTGAAGCTCGTTTGTTCAGAACGCTCTCATCAACATCGCATAATGCAAGACATTCTACCTGAGGATGTTTTAAAAATTCACTCAGATCGGCAAAGCCCATGCCGTTACATCCTATAAGACCTACATTAAGCCTGTCGGAAGGAGCACAACCTGCTAATGCTGTCGAAATTGCAGGTCCGATTGTTATAGCTGCAGATGTGGCAGCAGTCGTTTTGATAAATGTTCTACGGGTTGTCATTGTTTTTGTATATAAATTGTTGATATTCTAATTATTATTGTTTCAGGTTTCAGGTTTCAGGTTTGGCTTCGCCGAACTCGCCTTCGGCTCGGTTCAGGTTTCAGGTTTCAGGTTTGGCTTCGCCGAACT
>CAYLYN010000173.1:0-9919 GCA_964387565.1 uncultured Rikenellaceae bacterium
TAAAGGAGATCAGGAATAAAGATATTGTTGATTATCTTATGTATGAGAATATTGATACAGAAGCTATTATAGAAATGTTATAAAATATTGCCATGAAAAATTTTACTGTTTTACTGATAATGATTTTTCTCCCCCTTATAGTCGTAGAAGCTCAGAATCCGAACAGGGAGAAGCTCGAGGCCTACAGGATAGGTTTCTTCACAAAGAAAATGAACCTTTCTTCTGAAGAGGCTGAGAAATTCTGGCCTGCCTATAATGACTTCCAGAAAGAAAGGAATGAGCTTCAGAAGGAAAGAATAATGTTGAACAGAGACTTCAATCAGAACGGAAGTACATTGAACGATAAGGAGCTTACAGAAATCGGTGATAAGTTAATGAACACCATTTCAAAGGAATCGGATCTTGCACTGAAATTTCATGTGAAACTAAAAGAATTACTTCCGCCTTACAAGGTGGTTCAATATTACCAGGCTGAAAATCAATGGAAAGCACAGCTCCTCAATCAGCTGCAGGAGAACCGGCCTGCACAGAGGCCAAATCAAAGGTTCTGATGAATTCAACAGAACTGGCTATTTCGTTATACATTATTTTATCATCCTTTATAAAAGGTACTTTCTGCCGGTATGCTGAAACAACATATTCAATATAATCAGATGACTTCATCGGTCTTCTGAAGTCGAGAGCCTGGACAGCAGTAAAAAGTTCAATTGCCAGAAGTGTTGCAAGGTTATCAGCAACCCGCAGGAGCCGGGTAGCTCCATTTGCGCCCATGCTTACATGATCTTCCTGCTCATTTGATGAAGGAATTGAATCAATTGAGGTTGGTGTACTTAATTGCTTATTCTGGCTTACTATCGAAGCAGCTGTATACTGCGGAATCATGAATCCGCTGTTAAGGCCGGGATTGGCAACAAGAAATTCAGGAAGGTCCCGCTGCCCCGAGATAAGACGATAAACTCTTCTCTCAGATATGCTGCCCAGCTCGGATAATGCTATTGCAAGATAATCAAATATAAGTGCAAGTGGCTGCCCGTGAAAATTTCCGCCTGAAACAATAAGATCCTCATCAGGAAAGATGGTGGGATTATCCGTAACAGAGTTTATCTCAGTCAGTATAACAGACTTGGCATAGCTGATCGCATCCCTGCTGGCACCATGGACCTGGGGGATACACCTGAAAGAGTATGGGTCCTGAACATGAGGCTTATATCTTGAAATAAGCTGACTGCCATCAAGTATCTTCCTTATAAACCTGGCTGTTTCAACCTGTCCCCTGTGTGGCCTGATGGCATGAACACTTTCAAAGAACGGATCGGGACGACCATCATATGCCTCAAGTGAGATAGCAGAAATAATATCGGCAAATGCAGACAAACGTTCAGCAAGGGAAATAATATGCACTCCATAAGCGCTCATGAACTGGGTTCCGTTTAGAAGGGCCAGTCCTTCTTTTGACTGAAGCTCAATAGGCTGCCACCCGAATTTCTTCAAAATGTCCATTGAGTTATATAGCTTCCCTCTGAAAAGTACTTCTCCTTCACCGAGAAGCGGTAGAATAAGATGTGCCAGCGGAGACAGATCTCCTGATGCGCCCAGCGATCCCTGTTCATATACCACAGGAGATATTCCTTTATTGAAAAAGTCAATCAGCCTCTGAACAGTAAGAACCTGCACACCTGAAACACCTTTGCTCAAAGCGATTATCTTCAAAAGAAGCATCAGCCTGACAATTTCATCCGCAACTACCTGACCTGTACCACAGGCATGCGACTTAACAAGGTTTTCCTGCAGCCTGTTAAGCTGATCGCGGCTGATGGTTTTATTATATAATGATCCGAATCCTGTAGTAATACCATATATTGGTGCTGTGCTTGTTTCCAGCTTATCATCGAGATATTTTCTGCAGTTATTTATCAGATCAACCGATGTTGAAGAGAGTGAAAGATGTTTTTCCTTTTTAAGAATGTCAAGCAGCTCCTCTATTGTTATAGTATCGGGCGATATATTATAGCTCATTTCTTATCAATTATTTCTTCTGAAATTTTTTCCGGCATAATCCACCATATTGTCAAAGGATATCTTCTCCTGAGCTCCGCTTGCCATGTTTTTTATTGTCAATGAATTATTTATCAGTTCATCCTCTCCGGCAATGATTATCCAGGGTATTTTTTTTGCATCGGCATATGACATCTGTTTTTTGAGCTTAACAGGATCAGGGTAGAATTCGGCATTTACAGAGAGCTTCCTGAGTTCCTCAACTAACTTAAGTGAATAAGAAGTCTCTTTTGAACTGAAATTCAGAACCAGCACCTCTGTAGATGAAACTGCTAATTCTCCAAACATATCCATTTGCTTAAGAACATCATAAATCCTGTCGGCTCCGAAAGAAACACCTACTCCTGAAACTCCATCCATACCAAAAACACCTGCCAGATTATCATAACGTCCTCCCCCGCAGATACTTCCGATTGAGACATCAGTCGATTTGACTTCGATAATGGCTCCCGTATAATAGTTTAATCCTCTGGCCAGGGTCAGGTCAAGCTCTACTTTTCCATTCATCCCGGCATTTTGCAGGTAACCAAAAAGTAATCGCATCTCTTCAATCCCTGCCAGTCCAACCGATGATGTCGAAAGTATGGTTTCAAGCTGCGAGATCTTTTCACCGGTATCTCCTCCAAGCAACAGCAGCGGCTGGAGTTTCCTCAGGGCATCCTCTGATACTCCCTTTTCTCTTAATTCGCTATTCACTGCATCAGTACCAATTTTTTCAAGCTTGTCAATTGCAACAGTGATGTCTGTTATCCTGCTACCCTCACCAATGTACTCAGCAATTCCCGTCAGTATCTTCCGGTTATTTATTTTAATAACCACAGAAATCCTGAGCTTTGTGAAAATATCATCAATAATTCTAAGCAGCTCATATTCATTCAGAAGAGAATCGCTGCCGATAACATCAACATCACACTGGAAAAACTCACGGTACCTGCCTTTCTGAGGTCTGTCGGCTCTCCATACAGGTTGTATCTGGTACCTTTTAAAGGGAAAAACTATTTCATCCCGATGCTGAACCACATAGCGCGCAAACGGAACAGTAAGATCATATCTCAATCCTTTTTCACAAATTTTTGAGGAGAGCCTCCCGGCATCCCGGTTAGCAAAATCTTCGTCACCAACAGATGACAGAAAATCACCTGAATTAAGTATCCTGAAGAGAAGTTTATCCCCCTCATCACCGTATTTTCCAAGCAGAGAGGAAAGGTTTTCCATTGCAGGAGTCTCAATTGGCTGATAACCATATAGCCTGAAGACCTGCTTTATGGTATCGAAGATATACTCGCGCCTTTGCATCTCTTCGGTTGAAAAATCCCTTGTTCCCTTGGGTATGGATGGTTTTGAGGACATGGTTTACAAGATAAAAGATAAAAGTGTAAAGATAAAAGTAAAAAGTTGAGTATACACAATGGCGTATAGATGAAAACCTCTGATCAGGCAATAAAAAAATTGAAAGTGAGCAGCTACAGCCCCAGATATTTATTAAGAAGTGACTTCAGTTTTGCAATTTCGAATGGTTTTGAAATGAAATCATTGAAGCCTGATTCCATGATTCTGGCCCTATCTGACTCGAGTGCATAGGCAGTAATGGCAATAACAGGAATGTTCTGATCCTTTTTTCTGATTATACCGGCTGCTTCAATCCCATCCATTTTGGGCATTTTGATGTCCATTAATATCAGATCAATCTGCTGTGCAGAATAGAAAATATTTACAGCATCCAGTCCGTCTGAGGCCCTTATTACAAAAAGATTATCCCTGCTGAGGATATGCTTTAGCAGGAGGAAATTATTATCCTCATCTTCAGCCACAAGAATAGTCCTCTTTTTTCCCTTAACTATTTTTAGCTTCCCTGGTATAGAAACAGGTTTTTCACCATCAATCTTGCTGGTAAAAGGCAGAGTAAAGAAAAATGTTGAACCATTTTCATCCTCTGATTCCAGCCACATCTTACCACCCATCAGTTCAACATAAGCCTTTGAAAGTGAAAGACCCAGTCCGGTACCACCTGCTGTACCTGAAAGCCTGTTATCAGCCTGGAAAAAACGTTCAAAGACCCTGTCCTGAAATTCTTTTTTAATACCCACACCTGTGTCCCTTACATAAAACTGAAGTTTTCCACTACCAAGGCCATAACCAAAATCAATACCTCCTTCCTCGGTAAACTTAATTGCATTATTAATAATATTTGATAAAATCTGAATTAGTTTTGTTTCATCACATTCAAAATAACACCTGTTATCAGGTAGTCCGGGATGGAAGTTCAAAGCCAGATTTTTCTTCTCTGTTGTTAATCTGAACTGTTCGTAAAGCAGCATGCAGATCCTGTTAATATCCACTTTTTTCATATCCAGTTTCTCCTGCCCTGCCTCAACTGTTGCAATGCTTACGATATGATTAATGATTGTAAGAAGCTGGTTGCTGCTCTGGCAAATTGTATCAGTAAACCGACTTATGTCTTCCTCTGAAAGCAACTCTTCCTTAAGTAGAGAGGAGAAACCAACGATTGCATTCATCGGGGTTCTTATCTCATGCGAAATATTATGGAGAAATGCGGTCTTTAGTCTGTCGCTCTCTTCCGCCTTTTCCTTTGCTTTGATAAGATCTGATTCCATTTGTTTTCTTTCTGTGATATCAGAAATAATACCCTCAAGAGTTATCAGTTGTTCCTCTTCAAAAACACCTCTTCCCCTCTCCCATACCCATTTTTTCTCCCCTGAGACTGTAATTATTCTGTATTCAAGAGTGTAGTGCTCATCCTTTTTAATTGCTGACTGGATTTCTTCCCATATTCTCTCCTGATCATCAGGATCTATTATTGAACTGAAGCTTCGTACTTTGTTGTCAATGAAATCATCAGCTTTATAACCAGTGAGTTCAAAGACACCATCGCTCAGAAATTTCATTGTCCAGTCTTTATCATTCAGACATTGATATACAATTCCCTGGAGATTATTTACTAGGGAATTAATTCTTCTGTTACTTTCCACCAGGGCTTTTTCCGTCTCTTTGTTAAGAGTAATATCAGTTGTAAAGCCAGCCAGATATGAAGGCTGACCTTCAGACGAAATCGGAAATTTCAGTGTTTCATAAATCTTCCCGCCAAACTCCTCAACAACTCTTATCGGGATATTATCTCCTATTACTTTCAGGTCATCCTCAATCATGGTTCTGGCAAGATCAGCAGGAAAAAGGTCATACATGCTTTTACCAAGAGCTTCTTCTGCAGGACGACCCAATAATTTTTCATAGTTCTTACTTAATCTTATTGGCCGTGCCTGGCTATCCTTAAAGAAAAAATAAACCGGGCAGTACTCCATAAATGAGCTGAAAATTCTTTCGCTCTCCAGAAGCGCTTTTTCAGTTTCAATTTTCGACTTCTCCAGCTGCTTCTTTTTTATAGCTTCGTCAACAGCTGTTTTAAGACGGGACAATTCCCCTTTCAGGATATAATCATCCGCACCTGCTTTCATGCACTTTACAGCTAACTCTTCATTTGATGAACCTGTAATCAGGATAAACGGAATCAAAGGTGCTATTTCCCTGGTGACAGAAAGAGCCTCCATCCCATCAAACTCTGGCATATCAAGATCAGACAAAATAATATCCGGTTTAAAATCCCTGAGTGCTTCAATAAACTCCTTTCTACCGGTAAGAATAAGGTCTTCAAAGTTCAAACCATCCCTCTTAAGAGTTTTTCTTAAAATAGTCGTATAAGCATATTCATCTTCAACTATTATCAACCTCATCTTGTCTGTCATATCCCGGAAGATTAATATAATTGTTTCTGGAACTGAATTTCTGTTACCCGGGTAAAGAGAATGAAAACCGGCTGCCTTTCCCTGCTTCACTTTCAACCCATATTCTGCCCCCATGCCTTTCTACAAACTCCCTGCATAAAATAAGTCCAAGTCCTGTCCCCTTTTCATTATCAGTTCCTTTTGTATTTATCTTGTTGTCGATCCTGAAAAGTTTATCCTGTACTTCAGATGAGATACCAATACCTGAATCCGTAACAGAAATCACAATATTATCATTTTTCACTGATGCTGAAATAGAAATATTACCGTTATGAGGTGTAAATTTCACAGAGTTAGATAGGAGGTTCCTTATAACAGTCTTAATCATTTCCTTATCAACCTTTGCAATCAGAACTTTTTCCGACTCATTAACAACCTTGATATTCTTTGCTTTTGCCTGATTTTCAATAATTCTAATAGAATCAGAAATCAACTCTGCAATATTCATAACTTCGGGATTGAAATCCAGTTTGCCCGATTGGGCCTTGGCCCATATCAGCAGCGTATCAAGCAGGTTAGCTGTCTGTTTTGATGTTTCTGCAATAATACCTAGATATTCTTCAACTTGTAAATGATCCAGTTCTTTAAAATCCTCAAGCAGAACTTGTGAAAACCCAAGTATTGTATTGAGTGGATTCTTCAGATCATGTGCAATTATAGACAAAAACAGATCTTTGGTTGCATTTAGCTCTGACAGTTTTTTCTCAAGCACATGGCTTTGATTAAGAGCTTTCTGCATATCTCTCTCAGAAGTGACTATCCTGATACCTGACTCAATACGGGCAAGCAATTCCCTGTTCTGCACGGGACGGGCTATATATCCATCTGCCCCGGCTTCCAGTCCTTCAGCCTGCTGATCGGAACTAGTCTTAAGACCTGACAATAAAACGACAAATAATCCCGATGTCTCCGGAGAAGATTTGATCTGCCGGCAAACCTCAATGCCATTAATACCCGGCATTACCACATCAAGAAGCAACAGATCGGGGGTAATGGTATTCAGCAGCTCCAGGCACTCGTTCCCATCAAATGCCTGAATCACCTTATAACCAGCTTCCCTGATAATTCTGGCAGCTGCATCGTTTAATTCTTTTGTATCGTCGACAAGCAATATTGTTTTTTCCGAATTCATTATTTAGATTTTTCCCGTTTCGTCTATTCTTAAGCGGGGAAAAGAAACAAAGAAGGAAGTTCCTTTACCCTGAGTACTTTCAACCCTTATATTTCCCTTATGTGCCTCAACAATTCTTTTTGCTATGGACAGACCCAGGCCTGTTGATTTTTCACCCCCGGTGCTTTTAACACTTGTCTTCTGAAATGGCTTGAACAACTTATCAAGCTCATCTGCAGGTATCCCGAGACCCTGATCATGTACTGCAATAATGGCCTGGTTATCTGTGGATGACACCTCAACCCTTATTGTTGTTCCGGGAAGTGAGAATTTTATCGCATTTGAAATAAGATTATTGAAAACCTGTTCCATCTTGGGAGCATCAGCAGAGATTTCAATTCCCTGATCATTTTCAACAAATAAAATATCTATATCCTTTTTCTGCGAAAGGACTCTGTTCAAACTGACAATCTTTGTCATTAGGTTCTGAATTGGTAGAGTATCCATCCGGAGATCAATCTTCCCTGATTCAATTCGTGATATATCAAGCAAATCATCAATCAGGGCAAGCATGAACTGAGTTGATGAATTTATTATATTCAGAAACTCGCGATGTTCTTCTGAGAGAATTCCTTTTGTTTCATCGATCAGAAATTCTGAGTATGAATAAATGATCCCTATGGGATTGCGAAGATCGTGTGCAGCCATACCCAGAAATTTATTCTTCAGATCGTTAAGATATTCCAGTTCAGAATTTTTCTTGGCCAGTTCCCTTTGAAGGTTAACAAGATCGTTATTAAGCTTGGTGATCTCATTATATATATAGTTATCCTCTTCCCGTTTGTTATGCTCAGTCTCAAATTTCTCTTTTTCAAGTTTTCTGACCTTATTTGTCAGCTCATTATTGATCTCCTGAATCTGGTTTAACATTTCATACAGTTCAGATTTATTCCCTGAAGCTACGATCAGAACATCAGGATCGGTAAATACTCCGCCAAAAACAAAAGGAAGGTTTTTACCATCAATTATGAAATCGATCTGATACAGAAAAGCCAGCTTTTTGTATTTAACTTCTTTCAGAAAATCCAGGAATCTGTGCCTTGAATGAGCATCCAGAAAAGAATAGAGTAGTTTTCCTTCCGGCAATGCAGAAGTAAAACCAATGCTATCCCTTATTAGTTTTCTAATTGTACCACTCTGGTCACACAGAACAGCAAACCCGTTATTCTGATCTGTAATGTCCATAAATTCAGGCTGATATTAGTTGTTTTGCTGTTTCAACTGCTGATCTGGCGCTTGGTGCATAACCGTCGGCCCCGAACCATTCCCATGAGGTCTTTTTACCATTAATAGCATTGCCGCCGACAAGAATTATTACATTCTTACCGGTATCGCTGCTTTTTATCTCGTGGATAACATTTTTCAGAATACTCCTGTGGTAAGGCATGGCTATTGATAATCCTACAACTTCAGCATTATTCTCCTCTATTGCTTTGAGAATTATTGAGCCCGGAGTGTTTGCGCCAAGGTAATAGGTATCCCAGCCCTCCATTTCGAAAAAATCTGTTACCATTCTTATTCCGATCTCATGCAATTCTCCTCCCACGCAAGCGGTAACAAGCTTATGACCTACCCTCTCGGTAGTAAATAGATAGGGATATAACTGCGACATTATGAGTTGAGTGGCAGCTGAGCAGAAATGCTCTTTTGCCACGCTTATCTGGTTTGAGAGCCATAAGCGGCCTATCTCATATTGCGATTTCTGAAATACTTCCAGATAGAGGTCCCTTACAGGAGTTCCCTTTTCGGCTTCAGTAATTATCAGTCTGCTCGCACTGTTCCGGTCAGCATTCAGCAGCAGATTAACATATTCACGCGCTAATTTCCCGAGGGGTGCATTTTCATCAATGTAACTCTCATCACTTAAAACAGGCTCCAGCATCTGATCGATACCTTCACGAATAAACGGTGAGACAAGATCATATATTTCTGAAGGACATTCTTCTTTAAGCACTGAATCAGTACATTCGAGAGTTTCGATCATTACATCGTCAGGAAACTTAAGACCACTGAAGAGCAATTTGACCCATGCCACATAATCGCGGAATATCTGCGGATCATCCGCCATAATGGCTTCGGCCAGGAAGGGAAGGTGATAACCGGCATCCCTTATACTCAGGTTCCGGCCCCTTGAGCCGTAAGGCTTCCAGAATTCAGGCTGCATGGCATACTGCTTCTCAACTATCTTCTCAGAAAGTATCTGGCTTCTTTGCGAAATGTGAGTTTCTATTTTTGCTGTCAGTGTTTCCATGGTAAGTTGTATTTATCTAATTCATTTTTACTGATAATCTTTTGGCAAATAAAGCTGTCATTCATGGTCATTGAGCACTTCGTGCTGTCATTCATAGTCAATCAGACAGAGTTTCTCCCACACAGTCTAACATCCTGGGTCTTCCAAAAACCCCGCTCCAAACACCACCGGCGGGAGGAGCTTAATCTTCCATCTTCCCTGCGCCCTGAGCCCTGATATTTATACAAATAAACACCACCTTCATTGCCACTGTCATTTATTAACCCTTCAAAAAACTCATCCATAAGGACTTTGTAATTTTTCGGATACAGGTACCTGGCATTTATTATAACAGATCCGTCAGAATTTATCCTCACTTTACCATAATTGATGACATAACCTTTCCCCTTTGGATTTTGAATCAGGCTTGATTGTGAGAAAACAACAAAAGCCATTTTATTATGAACAACTCCGGGTGCAAAATATTCGAATGTACCGATATCCATACCTGAAACAGCATCAGGAGAGGAAGGTTGTTCCTCATTGTTAATGAATAACCTGCACTGAGCATAATGTATTACAATCCTGACTCTGTCGCCTGAGTCTAATGACTCCATAAGATCATTAAAGTTGTGGATCTGCCTTATCTGAGCAGTAATTGAA
>CAYLYN010000174.1:0-9854 GCA_964387565.1 uncultured Rikenellaceae bacterium
TGGCCTTCAGGGCTGCCTTGAAGAGGAACGATATAGAAATTGTCGGAATAAATGACCTCCTCGAAGTGGATTATATTGCTTACATGCTTAACTATGACACTGTTCATGGCAGATTTGACGGGAAAGTGGAAGTTAAGGATGGCAAGCTTATTGTTAACGGACAAAGCATCCGTGTTTCAGCTGAAAAGGATCCCGCAAACCTGAAATGGAATGAGGTAGGTGCTGAGTATGTTCTTGAGTGCACCGGTCTTTTCCTTACCAAAGAGTCTGCAGCAGGTCACATTGCAGCAGGTGCGAAACGCGTGGTAATGTCAGCTCCTTCAAAAGATGACACACCAATGTTTGTGATGGGAGTTAACCATACTAAATACAGCGGAGATATGCAGTATGTATCCAATGCTTCATGTACAACCAACTGCCTTGCCCCTGTAACAAAGGTTCTGCACGATAACTTCGGTATAATTGAAGGTCTTATGACAACTGTTCATGCTACCACAGCAACCCAGAAGACAGTTGACGGTCCTTCGAAAAAAGACTGGAGAGGAGGCCGTGCTGCAGCAGGTAACATTATTCCATCATCAACAGGTGCTGCAAAAGCTGTTACCAAGGTAATACCTGAATTAAAAGGCAAACTTACCGGTATGGCATTCAGGGTCCCTACTCTTAATGTGTCGGTTGTTGACCTTACATGCCGGCTTGAGAAAGCAGCAAGCTATGATGATATTAAGAAGGCTATGAAAGCTGCATCAGAAGGTCCACTTAAAGGTATTCTGGGTTATACTGAAGATTCTGTTGTCTCAAGTGATTTCAACGGTGATTCACGAACTTCAATATTTGATGCCGGTGCAGGTATCTCCTTAAATGATAACTTCGTCAAGGTTGTTGCATGGTATGATAATGAATGGGGGTATTCATGCAAGCTTCTTGATCTTATTGCTCATATGAATACTGTGAAATAATAGCAACTGAAAACAAAGAAGGGGTCTGAACAAAGACCCCTCTTTTTTATATTATCATCTCTATTTTTAAAGGTATCCCTGCAGAATCGCGGTAATGCTCTCCAAGCTCAAGCATTGCTTCATCGTCCTCTTCATAGAGCCATTTGATCTCAATCTTTTTCCCTGTTTTTATAAATGCTGTTAGTCTTTTAAGAATTTCATACAGGTACTTTGATGAACCACTGTTTATATATTCAAGCTGAATGGCTGCATTCAAACCGTTGTTCTTTTCAAAATGACCTGTGATCCAGTCATCAAGTTTCCTGAATACCAGTTCAGGATTCTCAGGTATTGAGCGTCCTATAATTTCAAGTTTATCAGAATCAGGATAATATGTGATTCCCGGACAATTCTTAAATTCTTCCTGAATTATAATTTTTTCCATAGCTAGAAAATTTTATTCATATCGTAAAGCTTCAATAGGATCAATATTGGCTGCCTTTACCGCGGGGGCGTAACCAGAAACGACACCAACAATAAAACATACAAATATACCAGTAAAAACCCAAATCCAGGGCACAACAAAGCTTGATTTAAGCATTAATGATATAAGATTTCCCATCGATATCCCCAGAATGATCCCGAAAATACCACCAAGCTGACCAATCAGCACCGATTCAAAAAGAAACTGATATTTTATCGTGACTGGTTTGGCTCCGATTGCTTTTCGCACTCCGATCTCCCTTGTACGCTCGGTTACAGAGACAAGCATGATATTCATCAGCCCTACTGCAGCTCCCACAAGAGTCACAATACCAATAAGAGTTGCTGCAAGAGTAACATACTTAATATTCTCAAGAAGCAGCTTTACAATATTATCACTTTTGGATATATTGAAATCTGATTCATCACGAGGATTAAGGTTCCTGATAATCCTGAAAACAGCTTCGGCCTCACCAGTCATCACTTCAAGATTAACGGGATTTATGGGCATTACAGTTATACTGAAAGACATATTAGGTCGTGAGAAATATTGCCTTGCAGTGGTAACCGGCATAAAACAAACACGATCGGGATTACCTATACCCGAACCTTTACTCTTAAGAACGCCGGTTACCTTAAGTTTCATTCCAGCGACAGTTATGACCTGTCCAACCGGATCATTCCCCAATGGAAATAGATCCCTTACAATATCAGACCCGATAAGAACGAAATGCCTTGTCATCCTGATATCCTCAACAGTGAAGTTTCTGCCTGAACCAATCTCATATCCGGCAACTGTAAGATGGTTCTCATCAACTCCCTGCAGACTTACATTGGGATTTGTTTCCTCCGATCCGTATTTTACAGTTGCCAAACCTGAAGCATTAAATGAAACAGAAACCCATGCTCCCTGTTCAAACCGCTCTTTGAACTCCATAGCCTCCCTGTATGATATCCGGGAGAAATTCTTAGCCCTGTACCTGTTGTTTCCTATCTGAATATTCATTCCCCTTGAAGTAATAGTGAATGAATTTGCCCCCATCATAGTGAACTGGTTTGTCAGTGATGATTTGATTGCATCAATTGCAGTAAGAATACCAACCAGAGCCATAATTCCAAATGCGATAATACATATTGTAAGTATTGCCCTTACTCTGTTAGAACGAATAGCTCTTATGGCAATTTTAAGGTTTTCTTTAAAAATCGCAATCCTTTTCGCAGTACTGATCATCTCTCCTCTCCCTGAAATATAATCATTAAGCAATAAAAGTACACTTTTTTTTATTCTGCAGATAAATAATCTGGCTGCAGATATGAATTATATAAATTTTTTCTTGCTTAACTAATTTTTTCGTTGTAAATTTGATACTGATTGACTAACATTACTTTTAACCAGCGAACCATCCGATTCAAAGTACTGTGATAAAGCCCCGGATGGCTACGCAAATGAACCTAGAATTAAAATATGAGAGAACTAACACGCGCTGAAGAACAGGTAATGCAGGTATTATGGAAGATAAAAAAGGGATTCGTAAAAGAAATTCTGGAACACTTTGAGGATCCGAAACCAGCTTACAATACTGTCAGTACAATAGTAAGGATCCTGCAGGACAAAGGTTTTGTTACTCACAAAGCTTATGGAAGGACACATGAATACTACCCTCTGATTTCAAAAAACGATTACTCAAAATCTCATCTTAACAGCTTTGTAAATGACTATTTTTCAAACTCTTTTGAAAAAATGGTCAGTTTCTTTGCTAAGGAGAAGAGCATATCGGTTAAAGAGATGGAAGAGATTATGAAAATTATGGAAAATGAAGTAAAAAAGCAAAAAACTGTCAAATGAATGGTCTCATTATCTTTGTAATTAAGGTAGCTCTTTTCCAGATATCATTCTATCTTGTTTATCTGTTTCTTCTCAGCAGGGATACCAGGTACAGCAGGAACAGATCTTTTATACTCACAGCCCTTGTATTGTCATTTGTCCTACCGGTAATAACTATCCATACCTCCAGGCCACTGGATATACAATATCTGGGAAAAATGCTTAATGAAGTATTCATTTCTGCAAATGCAGATGAAGCTGGTTCATCTGCATTTTGGTCTGGCAGATTAGATACGATTCAGGTAATATCTGCTGTGTATATTACAGGTGCAGCTATCCTGATACTTAAATTAACCTTCAACCTGCTGAACCTGCTGTTCCTTATTGCAAGTCACAGGCAGGATGGAAGCAGGCTTATCAGGTTTCACAGGTTCAATACATCGGGGTTTTCAGCTATGGGATATATTTTTCTGAATTCAAAACTTAACATAAAGGAGGTTGACGCGATAATTAAACATGAACAAAACCATCTTAGAAAATACCATTTTATAGATATCATCTTTATTGAGATTGTAAAATCTTTCCAGTGGTTCAATCCTGCGATATATATGCTCGACAGATCCCTCAGGGCAATACATGAATACCAGGCAGACCAGGAGTGCCTTTGCTCAGGGATTACGATCGCCAGTTATCAGAATCTTTTGCTCAATCAGGTATTTCGTACAAAAGCCATTAATCTCACAAATAGTTTTTCAAATCCATCCATGATCAGGAAGAGGATGGTAATGATGACGCGCAGACCTACCCCATCCCTTGCAAACCTCAAATTACTGCTTGCGATACCCGCGGCAGGATTAATTTCCCTGGCCATATCGGCATATACTGAA
Source organism: uncultured Rikenellaceae bacterium (assembly GCA_964387565.1). Taxonomy (GTDB): domain Bacteria; phylum Bacteroidota; class Bacteroidia; order Bacteroidales; family VadinHA17; genus LD21. The sequence continues at coordinate 4,134 of CAYLYN010000174.1, forward strand.
ATTCCGGATTATTCAGACAATAAAAATATACCTGTTACCGTAATACCGGAACAGAATACTGAAATTCCGTTATCAGAACCATACACGGTTGCTGAGGAGATGCCTGTTTTTCCAGGTGGAGATGCTGCACTGCTGAAATACCTGGCGGAAAACACAGTCTACCCCGAAAAGGCAAAAGAAAACGGCGTTCAGGGAAGAGTAATAGTACGTTTCTGCATAACTGAAAATGGCACTGTAAGCAGGGTAAGTGTTCTGAATAGTGTTGATCCTGAACTTGATGCTGAGGCAATAAGAGTTGTTAAAACTCTTCATGCCTTTATCCCCGCGAAGAACGGAGGTAAAGCAGTTCCGGTATGGTATATGGTACCATTGACTTTTACACTTAGGTAATTCTAATCGATAAACAAAATGACAAAAAATCGAGTGCAGCATTCAATGTTAAGAAACAAATCATTTATAATTCTTGCTGCCATAGTTGCAATATCTCTATTATCCGAGAGCTGTGGAAAGACTGGTACAAGGAAAATAGAAGCTCCTCCTTCATTAATTCCGCAACCACCTGAAGCACCATCGATGATTGGTGCAGACACAATCTGGAATTTTGCAGGAAATATCCCCATACTACCAGGCAATGAAGAAGCTCTCTTTGATTATATAAAAAGAAACCTCCGTTATCCGGAATCAGCAAAGAATAACGGTATACAGGGACGAGTTGTTGTGAAATTCGTTGTTACCAAAAAAGGAGATGTTATTGACCATGAGGTTACAGAAAGCGTCCATCCCGACCTGGACGCAGAAGCTCTGAGAGTTATTAAAACCATAACCCGTTTTGAACCAGGCTACAGCGACGGAAAAGCTGTTACAGTCTGGTATGAAGTACCCATTTCTTTCACTCTTAAATAGGGTTCTGAAAAAATCAGATCTTTTCCGTTTTAAAAATAGATGAATTATTTTTATTTAATTAATTATTTAGTTGCATAACTAATATATTAGTTTTATCTTTACACAAGATAGTTTTGCAACTAATAATTAAAATGACAACCCATGAAAACTTTAATTCAATCACCAATCAGGCAGAAAAAAGTAAGTATGATGTTTTTATTCTGTGCTCTGCTTCTCTTAATTGCATTATCCTCATGCAACAGAAATAACAGCACGACGGAGAATGTAACAGAGAATGCATCGTTATCAAAAACCCCAACTATGGCTGGAGGTGACACTATCTGGACAGAGGTTGATCAGATGCCAGTTTTTCCTGGTGGAGATGAAGCACTCCTTAAATATATAGCTGAAAATGTAAAATACCCAGACGCTGCAAAGAAAGATGGAACACAGGGAAGAGTAATAGTGAGGTTCCTCATCTCAAGCAGGGGCAATGTAACAAATTGTGAAATAATAAAAAGTGTAAGCAAAGAAATTGATGCTGAATCACTCAGGGTAGTACAATCCTTACCTGATTTTGAGCCGGGCAAGGTTGATGGAAAAGTTGTAGCAGTGTGGTATATGGTCCCTATAACATTTGCATTAAGGTAAATACCTGCCTAAATATTATATCCTGATAATCAATGTTATAGGGCTTCCTGGGCTGCAGAAAAAGTCTTTAATTCTGACTTGTCTTTCTCTGTGTGTCTCTGTGCTCCCGTCCCGATAGCTATGTAATACTTCACAATTATTGTAACACATAATATCCATTCTGTATTATTACATACCCCCCTTTTTAATTTCCCCCCAAGGGGGGAAAAAATTTTACCCCTTTCCCCCTGGGGGTCACAGAGCCCAGCTGAGGGCTCTTTCTACAGCCCCTAGTTATGTCATCCTAATTCATTAGTTTTACAGCTGAAATTCTATGTTATGAAGCTAAAGGAAAGGATATCTGCCTTTGCAGAGCTGGGTGAGCGGTTGAGGAGTGCTATTCCTGGTCCTGGTAAAAAAGGTGATCAGCAGTTGTCAGAATTAATAGATATGCAACAGCATAAAAATTCATGGTTCACTCCAGCCAATGTGACATCTGCCATTGAAGCCATAGCAAAAAAACTTACACCAGACAATCTTAATAAATGGACAGGGATGTATCCCGGACTGTCCATTGAAAACCAGCCATATACTGTAGGTATAATAATGGCTGGGAACATACCTCTTGTGGGATTCCATGATTTCCTGTGTGTACTGATAACAGGTAACAGTATCCTGGCAAAAACGAGCTCAAAAGATTCTGATCTGATTGTATTTGTTGCAGACCTGCTTTGCTCGATCAATAAAGGATTCAATGACCTGATAAGATTTACTGACGGGACGCTCTCCGGATTCGATGCTGTAATTGCCACAGGAAGTAACAACAGTTCCAGGTACTTTGAATATTATTTTTCCGGATATCCCAGCATAATCCGTAAGAACAGAAACAGTGTTGCCGTATTAAAAGGCAATGAAACTGACGAAGAGATTGAGCAGCTGGGATATGACGTATTCTCATACTTCGGACTTGGCTGCAGAAATGTTTCCAAAATTTATATTCCTGAAGATTATGATCTGAATAAAATCCTTAAAAAATGGGATAAATTTTCAGGGCTGATTCATAATAATAAGTATGCCAACAACTATGACTACAATAAAGCTGTTTATCTGGTAAACAAGGATAAATTTCTCGATTCGGGATACCTCCTTTTGAAAGAAGAAAAGGGATTGTCCTCCCCTGTTTCCGTATTGTATTATGAGCACTACAGGTCATACACCTCAATTCTTCAACAGATTGAAGAAATGAAAGACAGAATACAGTGTACAGTAGGAACGGGTTACATACCTTTTGGTAAGTCACAGCAGCCTGAATTATGGGATTATTCTGACGGAACAGATACGATAGATTTTCTTTTAAAAAAAAAATCATCAGGAATATTGTAATATAAAAAATATTATATTGCACCCATCGAATTATAAAAAATTATGGTTTATAAATTTGTTGTGTTATCAGATGAGGATGAGTCTTTTGTAAGGGAGTTTGAATTTCTCGACACCCATACTTTGCTGGATTTTCATTACCTGATACAGGATGAACTTGAGTTTGACAAGTCACAAATGGCATCTTTTTTCATGGCCACTGACAACTGGGAGAAAGAGGAAGAGTTCACTCTTTTTGATATGGGAACTGGTTCTTCTACTATGGAAACTGCAGTACTGGAAGATATCATTTTCCGCAAAAACCAGAAATTACTTTATGTTTTTGATTTCTTTAATGAAAGGGCTCTCTTTGTTGAATATACAGGTGAGACCAAAGAGGTAGAAGGCCGTGAACTGCCTGCATGTACAAATTCCAAGGGAGTTCCTCCCAAGCAGGTCATATTTGGAGGGACATCACGCAAACTATATAATAATATTGTGGTTGCTGATGATGATGAAGACGACGAACCGGAGGTTGACGATCTTTTCCTCAGCGAGGATGATGAGGAGACATTACCCGACTTCGACAATATTGATAATCTCGGTGAGGAAGAGGAATAGTCCGGCCTGGATAATATTCCGATGATAAATAATCTTATAGTTCTTCTTGGACCGACTGGTGTCGGAAAAACCGATATGGCTGTTGATCTGGCTCAGACCTTTAAGTGTGATATTATATCAGCCGATTCACGACAGTTTTACAGGGAATTGAAAATAGGAACCGCAGTTCCTTCAGATGAGCAGCTTGGTTCTGTCGATCATCATTTTATAAGGTTCTTATCTGTTGATTCCTATTACAGCTCAAGCCTTTTTGAGAGAGATGTAATGAATATTTTGCCCGGTCTTTTCAGCAAAAATAGTACTTTAATAATGGCAGGCGGCTCCGGTATGTATATTGATGCTGTATGCCACGGTACAGATGATATCCCTGATGTTGAACAGGAAATTCGTGTGAAGTATAATTCGATGTACCTTGAATCAGGAATTGAAGGCCTTAGAAGAGCACTGAGGCTGCTTGATCCCGAACATTATTCAAGGGTAGATCTGAAAAACCACAAACGAATTATAAGAGCTCTTGAAATATGTGAATCGACAGGCCGTCCCTATTCATCATTTCTGTTAAAGAAGAGAAGGGAAAGAGATTTCCGTATAATTAAAATCGGACTTAAAAGAGACCGGGAGGATCTGTATAAGAGGATCAACGAGAGAGTTGATAAGATGATTACCGAGGGACTAGAAAATGAAGCAAGAGGACTTTATATGTTCAAAAACCTGAATGCACTAAATACAGTTGGATACAGGGAGTTTTTCGATTTTTTTGAAGGCATTATCTCAAAAGAGAAAGCGATAGACCTTATAAAAAGGAACAGCCGCAGATATGCAAAAAGACAAATGACCTGGTGGGCCAAAGATAAAGAGATACACTGGTTCGAGGCTGATAGAGAAGATGATATCCGCAGTTTTGCAATAAGGGCTGTATCAGGTGAGATTCTTTAATCTCTGAATTGTACCGGAAGGATCCGGGGAGCTGAATACAGAATTACCTGCCACAAGTACATTGACCCCGGTTTTAACAAGTTTGGCAGCATTGGTGGTATCTATACCTCCGTCTACCTGCACAAGAATTTCATATCCACCTGAGTCAATCATTTCCCTTATTTCCTCAATCTTGCTATAACTTTCCATTATAAATTTCTGCCCTCCAAAACCAGGATTCACAGTCATAATCAGAACCATGTCAATATATCGAAGGATATTCTTCAGAAGCGATACCGGTGTATGAGGATTAAGGGCAACACCAGCTTTCATTCCAAGTTCCTTAATTTCCGATACTGTTCTCTGAAGATGAGTACATGCTTCATACTGGACAGTAAGAACAGAAGCACCTGCATCCCTGAACCTTTCAAGATAGCGGTCGGGGTCAATGATCATAAGATGCACATCAAGTGGTTTTTCTGATAACTTCCTTACAGCTTCCAGCACAGGAAATCCGAAAGAGATATTCGGAACAAAAACCCCATCCATAATATCAAGATGCAGCCAGTCGGCCTGACTTTTATTTACCATCCTGATATCTTTTTCAAGGTTGCCGAAATCGGCAGCAAGAAGAGAAGGAGAAACGAGGTGATCCATTTGAGATTTTATTTAAACTGAGGTCAACCCAGATATGTTTTAAGTATACGGCAACGGGTTGTGAACTGAATTCGCTTTATAGCCTTTTCCTTTATTTGTCTTACACGTTCCCGTGTAAGGCTCAGCTCCTCCCCTATCTCCTCAAGAGTATATGGATGTTTCATCCCCAGTCCGAAATACAATTTAAGTACTTTTGCCTCACGCGGCGATAGTGTGCACAAAGCGCGTTCTATCTCATATGCAAGTGATTCATTGATCAGGTTTTTGTCAGGACTCGGCGCATCACTGCTGGGAATAACATCATACATAGTATTATCTTCCTCTGAGCTGATTGGTGCATCCATACTTACTGTACGACCATTGGTCTTCAGAGCCTCCTTAACATCTTCAGGTATCATTTCAAGCATATCTGCTATTTCCTGAGATGAAGGTTCCCGCTCAAAAGTCTGCTCGAGGCGCGCAAAAGCCCTGTTTATCCTGTTTATGGAACCGATCTTGTTAACCGGCAACCTTACTATTCGCGATTGTTCTGCCAGAGCCTGCAAAATTGCCTGACGGATCCACCATACGGCATATGAGATAAATTTGAAACCTCTTGTTTCATCAAATCGCTGGGCTGCTTTCATAAGCCCCAGATTACCTTCATTTATCAGATCG
>CAYLYN010000175.1:0-9731 GCA_964387565.1 uncultured Rikenellaceae bacterium
TCACATGCTTCAGGAGGCATCCAGTGTGCATCCATGCCGTCCCATTTAACATTGCATCCTATGGGATTTGTAACAGGTACAGAAACTGGTTTTCCTGAGGTAAGCTCCTCAAGACACCGGTCAAGGTCATTTACAGTCATGCGTGATGTGTCGCGCGGACTGTCAACTCCACGGCCGGTATAGACAAGATTCCTGTTTTCATCAAAAACATAAAAATGAGGAGTTCTCAGCGCCCCGTATACCTTGGCAACCGACTGATCCTTATCATAAAGATAGATCCATGGGAATTTATGTTTCTCCATCCTCCTGACCATATTGTCAAAACTGTCTTCAGGATAGGTATTCTCACTGTTTGAGTTTATTGCAACAAATGCCACTTCTTTTTTCATGAATTTTTCTGCTGTTGTTCTCGTAACCTCATCAGATCCAATAACATAAGGACAATGGTTACAGGTAAAGAAGAGTACCAGGAACTTGTTTTTATTGAAATCTGAAAGTCTATAATGCTTTCCATCTGTGGCAGGCAGGTTGAAATCGATCGCCTTCTTACCGGGTTGAAGTGTGAATGACATAGCTTTACCTTTAGTTTGTTCAAATTTAACAAAAATAGAGCAGGAATGTTTTAATATGAATCAGGGCATGCCCAGAAGATGGTAATTTTTTATTTAGATCAGTAAATGAACATTTTCCCCTGTTTTCTGTTTATTTCTTTAATAATAAGTTTGTTGCGAATAGCTTTCAACCCTGTTCATGTTTTCTGGAACATAATATCAGGCGATATAAATTAAAAAATACGAATAATATGAGAATTGAAAAATCAATTGAGGTAAGGAGAGGGTTAAAAGATCTCTTTGATTACTTGAAACAAACAAGGAACCAGGATAATTTCAGTGTGTGGAACATGGCTGATCCGGCAATGAAAAAGGAGTATCGTGGAACCGATGGTGAAATTGGTTTTATTTATAGCTGGGACAGTACCAATAAAAATGTGGGAGCCGGAGAGCAGGAGATAACCGGCCTGGAGGAGGGCAAAAGTATCAGTTATGAGATCAGGTTCTACCGGCCAATGCAGAATACAGGCAAATCACAGTTTCTTATATCTGATAAAGGGCAAAATCTTACAAAAGTTACCTGGATATTCGACAGTCCGTCAAAATTTCCATATTCGTTATTTTCCCCGATATTTAAAAGAATGCTTGGGAAAGACATTGAAAAAGGACTACAGAATCTTAAGAATCTCCTTGAAAAATAGGAGTTACTTACCCTAATTTTATTTAATGAATGTCGGGAATCATACACAAAACTCAATTGATTTTCAAGCGTCATAGGATTCATTATTAAACATTCCTGATACTCAAATTTATTTTTATGGAGAACATAATCCTTTACGATGGCATCTGTAATCTCTGTAACAGGATTGTGAGCTTCATCAGACAACAGGATAGTCATAAGAACTTTTTGTTTGTCTCCCTGCAATCAGGGATGGGTAAAGAGGTTTTGCAACGACCCGGGATCGCAGAGACAGAAAAAGGTTCTGTTATTTTATTAACAAAAGAAGGCATCTATTACCGTTCAGAAGCAGTCCTTAAGATATTCAGGATGCTTGGAGGAAGGTGGCGTATCCTATATATTTTTATTATTATTCCCCCCGTGATACGAGACTACATCTACAACATTATTGCCAGGAACAGGTACATGTGGAACTGAGGTTGAAATCATGGTAATTTGTCCGCCATTCGGCGGACGTAATTTGCTTCGTGTAATTTGTAGTAATTAGTTTAATTACAATGAATTACAATTGAATTACTACTGAATTACCACCGAATTACCACCGAATTACCACCAATTTACCTCCGAATTACTTATCTTTCAGGAAAAGACAGGTATGACATATTGCGAATATATTGAGACTCTTCAGCCAGGAGAAAAGAAGGATCTGCATAAGAATTACCATGATAATCATTATGGTTTCCCCTTACATGACGACAACGAACTATTTGGAAGGCTTATACTCGAAATTAACCAGGCAGGACTGAACTGGGAGATCATCCTTAAAAAGGAAAAAGCATTCAGGAAGGCTTTCAGTAACTTTGATATCGGAAAAGTTGCAGCATACAATGAAAAGGACAGGGAGAGACTGCTCAATGATGCCGGGATCATCCGTAACAGGCTGAAAATAAATGCCGCCATACAAAATGCAAAAACTATTCTAAGACTGCAGGAGGAGTGCGGGTCCTTTGAAAAATGGATTGAAGACCATCATCCCATGACGCTGGAAGAATGGGTTAAGCTGTTTAATAAGACCTTCATATTCACCGGTGGTGAGATAGTAAACGAGTTTCTTATGAGTATCGGGTTTCTCCCCGGAACACATGACAGGAACTGTAAGGTTTATTCGGAAATAATGAAGCTTAATCCCAGGTGGCTTGTTAAATAACAGATTACTGCCCTTTATTTTTATTATCTTGACAAGGAATTTGTCTTCTTAAAGGGGGAATTTAGCCTTTACGAAAAATTGAAATTCTTGTTACCCTAGTTATAATAAAATTGAAAATAACATACCAATGAAAAAAGCGATTTTAATGTTCAGCGCCATGATTGTCCTGGTAATTTTTTCAGCATGCTCATCAGGAGTTAGCTCATCACAGAAGGAGGAATTTCCGGTAAATAATAACTATTATGTGGCGGCTTATATCTGGCCTTCATGCCATGATGATCCTATGGGAAGGGAGAAGCTGTGGCCAGAAGGCATTGGTGAATGGGAAGTAATTAAGAAAGGTAATCCCCGTTTCGACGGACACTACCAGCCACGTCAACCGCTGTGGGGCTACGAAATGGATAATGATCCCAAGGTGGTTGAGAAATGGATTGATGTGGCTACAGACCATGGTATCAATATATTTGTTTACGACTGGTACTGGTACGACGGGGGCCCTTTTCTGGAAAGTGCACTTAATGATGGTTTCCTGAAAGCAAAGAATAATGAGAAAATGCAGTTTTACATTATGTGGGCCAACCACGATGTGAAATATAATTACTGGAACTATCATCGTTACGGTGATAATACAGATATCCTATGGGATGCAAGAGTCGACTGGAAAAACTATCAGATAATTGTTGACAGGGTCATTAACCAGTATTTTAAGAGACCGAACTATTTTAAAATTAACGGAGAGCCTGTATTCTCAATCTTCAGCATTCATAAGCTTGTCGAAAGCTTTGGCAACAATGAGGCAGAAGCCAGAAAAGCTCTTGATTATTTTCGTGATGAAGTAAAAAAGGCAGGATTCCCGGGATTACATATTCAGTGGAACCAGGGAGGCGGTGCAGTTATGTCACAGGAAGCAGCGGCAAAGTTCAAAGGCAGTGTGAAGGCTATGGATTTCAACAGTATTGCCATGTACAATATGGGCGGACTTGATGAAGACTATATTAAATATGGGACCAATTCAATAAAGATACGGGAGCAGATGGACTCTCTGCTTGATGTACCTGTTTTTCCATGCGTATCAATAGGATGGGATGACACACCGCGTTTCCCTGCAAAAGGTATTCATGATGTGGTACACTATCACAACACTCCACAGAGTTTTGCAACCCTGCTGGCAAGAGCAAAAAAGTATGCTGACAGCCGTCCGGGACAACCTGCACTTATTACAATCAATGCCTGGAACGAATGGGTGGAAGGCAGTTACCTTTTACCTGATATGCTCAACGGATTCGGATATCTGGATGCAGTTAAGGAGGTGATAATTGAAGGGAAATATGACACATATTAATCTGATAATTATATTACCATTTTACTTTTCTTAAGTTAATGGTTAAGTTCTTGTCTATTTCCTGGGCGGAACGAGGTCAAACGCATCTAGTTTCTTAACTCTCCGGCGGAACTGTTCTTCAGTACTGAACCGGGCATTAAGGAAATTATGAAGTATCTCCTCGGCCATACTCTGCCCAATGATCTGCGCCCCGATACAGATTACATTTACATTGTCATGTTCAACACATTGATGGGCAGAATATGTATCGTGGCATAATGCTGCCCTTATTCCCTGTATTTTGTTGCAGGCGATAGAAGCTCCCACTCCGGTACCACAAACCATAATTCCCCTTTCTGCCCGGCCACTTAATATCTCATCAGCCAGCAGAAGAGCAATATCGGGGAAGTCAACAGGATCAGGATTGAAAGATCCTACATCTTTTATTTCATGGTTCCATGATTCCAGCACTTTTACCAGAGGACCTTTAAGGGGGAATCCGGCATGGTCGCTGCCAATGACAAGCTTAAGAGAAGCCAAAGGAGGCTCACCCGTTTTACCGGTTTTATTTTCAACTTTATCAATGCCCAGGAGCGGTACGGTCAATGCTGAAGCTGACAATAGCCCTGCTCTCCTTATAAATTCTCTTTTTTTCATCATAATATAATTTTGATTTTAATGGTATGATAGCCTGTCCCGCTTAAGCGAGAGAATCACACATGATTTAAAGTTACATTATTAACCTGTTTGTGATCGTAATCAATCAGGTGGGTTTCATGTTATCTGTTTTTGGTTTTATAAAATCAGAATAATACATCACTCTTCCTCATCTGGTCAATGTATCTTAATGAAGAGGCTATGAAATTATTGGTCTGTCTCCATGAATATTGTTGTACCAAGAAGCGATTCCAGAGGAAATGAAAATCTGAGATCTTTACCAACCTCAACTGCTTCATTTATTGTGTATCCCCTGTTCCTGATAAGGTAGGCCATAAAGAAATATGTCGCCCTGCCGGCAGAGAGACAATGAATATAAATTGTCTCATCCTTATTCAGAAGTCTGGTAAAATCATTCAGTTTTTCTGGCGTATAGTCTTTTGTTCCGTCAACAGGTATACAGTGGTATTCAAATCCAAGCTTTATTGCATTTGATTTTTCATCAAATGCAGTTTCAGAAAAATCGTGGTTTTCCTTATCTGTCCGAAACGTTATCAGCTTTTTTGCGCCCTTCGATTTTAGCCACTGCAACTCTTCAAGTGTTGGCTGACCTCCAATATAAAAATTCTCAAACCTGTACAGGTACTTAAAATCTTTAATAACCTCCACCTTTGAACTGGTTAAGTTATTTTTCTGTCCATCAGCATTTAACGCAATGTAGATGCCTATCAGGATAAATGATAAGATTGAATTCATAATTAAATTTTCAGCTAAAGTAAAAATAATATTATCATCATTAAATAAAGGGGAATCTGATTAATTAAAGTGTTTTCAGGCAGTCTTTTAAAGTCCTCATGGAGTAAAGTTATAAAAAGACCTTAGTGTTTGAAAATTAACAGGAAAAATAGCATTAAAAGCATCATCAGAAAACAAAATGTGTCTTTTAGATACTTATGAAAACACTGAAACTAAAAATGAAAAGGGATTTAATATTGGATATAATAAAACCATTCAGAAGGATAAATGGGCTGGTTCTTTTGAATATTTCGGGCCTGGCGCTGGGGTTGGCAAGTATTATTTTTATAATCTTCTGGATTACACATGAAACTAGCTACGACAGGCATTTCAGGAATTCTGACAGAATATTCCGAGTGGAATCATTACTAAATTTTTCAGGCGATCCATCTGTCTGGACCATTACACCATCTCCGGTTGCAGAATCAATTAAGAATGACTTTCCCGAGGTTGAAGAGGCTGTAAGGCTGTCCTTTGGTTATCAGAGTGTTGTTAAAGTTGATGAAAAACTTTTCGATGCTGAGAATCTGTACTATACCGACAGTTCATATTTCAAAATATTTTCGGTAAAAGTAATAAGAGGTGATGAGACCAGTTTACTTACCGGACCTGATGAAGTGGTACTGTCAAAGAGTAAGGCGGCCATACTTTTTGGTGATAAAAATCCGGTAGGGAAAACCGTTCTGCTTAATAATAAATATCTGCTGAATGTAAAAGGGGTAATAGAGGATTCTCCATCCAACACTCATCTCAAAGTTGATTATCTTGTATCATTTTCTGTTCTTGAAAACAATGAAAATATTGACTTCCGGACCTGGGGCAGGTTTGATTTTTTAACCTATGTTTTGCTTAAAGAAGGTTCCGATCCTGAAGGATTCAATGAAAAGATATCTGGTTACATTCAATCAAAAAATAAGGAGGTCAAAGCCAGACTTTTTATAAATCCTCTTACGAGGCTTTACCTTTACAGGGATCCGGGTTTTAAATCATTAGTATATCCTTCATCCGACCCGGGACCTATCGCCAGGGTATACCTTTTTGGCGTTATCGGTTTTGTGCTCCTTCTTATTGCCTGCATAAATTTCGTGAACCTTTCTACTGCTTTTGCTTCAAGGAGGGCGAAAGAGGTTGGAGTGCGAAAAGTTAACGGTGCAGGCAGAAGAGATCTTGTTATTCAGTTTTTCGGAGAGGCACTTCTTCAAACATTTCTGGCTACCCTGCTTGCCATTGTCATTGTAATTATTATGTTCAGCCTTTTCAGAAACGTCAGCGGCCTTGAAATGAGGCTTGTGGAGTTTTTCTCTCCAAAATACATCATGATCTATTTGTTTATGGCCTTTGGAACAGGACTCATAGCCGGTATGTATCCGGCTATGATATTATCTTCATTCGATCCTGTAAAGGTTATTAAGCCATTACCGGACGATTCGACTCAGGGCTCAGGATTAAGAAAGACGCTTGTAGTGGTCCAGTTTACATTATCAGTAATCTTTATTTTCTGCATACTTGTCATAAATAAGCAGATCCGGTACATGCAGGAGAAAAATCTTGGATTCAATAATGATAAAGTAATGGTGATATACCCGAAAGCAGAAACTGAAAAAATTGATATGATAGCGGAGGAGATTGCAAAAATTCCCGGAGTGAAAAATATAGCCCTGGGCGGAAATGTTCCTGTGAATATGGGAAATTTCAACACTTTCACAAAGTGGGATGGTAATATCACCGGGAAACCTTTGATGTTTTTTATGATGCAGGTGGACGACAGATATCTTGATCTGCTGGATATTAAGATAGTTGATGGCAGGAAATTTAATTATGGTTTTATCGGAAAGGAAGTAATCATCAATGAAGCAGCTGCTAAGAGGATGGAGATGAACGATCCGGTAGGAAAAGGGATCTGGGCAGGTAATGAAAGAATTAATATAATCGGAGTGGTGAAGGATTTTCATTTTCACAACCTTAAGGATAAGATACAACCTGTATTCATTTATAAAGACCAGAGTTGGTGGCAGAAAAGGATTTTTGTTAAACTCGAACCCGGAAATCAATTCAGAGTTGTTGATAATATTGTAAGTATTGTATCAAAAGAAGCTCCTGGTTTTCCTGTCAGGTATATTTTTCTGGACCAGGAAACAGACAGGTATTTTGATGGGGAAAGAAGATTAAATACTTTAGTAAATGTTGCCACATTTCTAAGTATAGTTATTTCATGCATTGGTTTGTTTAGCCTTACTGCTTTTACAATAAGGAGGAAACAGAAGGAAATAGGGATCAGGAAGGCATTTGGAGCTTCTGCAATCTCAATTGTAATTATGCTCCAGAAGGATTTTGGAAAGCTGGTAGTTGTGGCTTCGATAATAGGTTTACCGGCCGGATGGTATATAATGAAACAATGGCTGAATTCATACTCCTATCATCTGGAAATAAGCATAGTTTCTTATGTGGTAACCATCCTGGCAATATTTGCTATAGCCCTGCTGACTCTAGCATTTCACACAGTAAGGGCTGCGAACCTTAATCCGGCCGAGACAGTGAGAAATGAATAAAAGGTTGTCTTGCGTGTTTGCAGAAAGACCTTTGGTAAGATTTAGTGATTGCAGAATAATGAAATAACATTACCTGGATCTTATAATTGATTACCTGCCATAGAAATAATTTATAGCCAGGTTATTCTCCGGATGTAAAAAACCATCTGTAAAGGTATCACCGGACTGGCTCTTTCCTTGATTTTTTCTTATGATTCAAATATCTTTATATAATTGTTAATCTTTGGTGATAATTCATGAAGAAAATTATTTTATTGCTGATTTTATTTTCATTAGCAGCATGCACAAATCCTTCGTCAGATGAGTGCAGAAGTTTTGCTTATGTGACATATGTCACTGACAGCATTCAGGAGCGTGCCGTTAAGGCTTTTATTAAAAGCGTCAGGGAGCTCGGAGGTGACTACAGCAATTGTCGTGTATATCTGATAGTTGAGGATATTGAAAAGTCATCGTTCAGTTCATTTCCAGATAAAAATATCATCCTTCTGAAGCTCGATATGGATACCATTTTCCGGGACTATCCTCTTGCCATAAAGGCTTTTGCGGCTGCCCAGGCAGAGGAACTTGCAAGAGATTCTATCTCCACACTGGCATGGTTCGATCCTTCAACACTTTTATTGAATACACCAGGGGAGCTTGATCTCAGTGGTGTATATTCCGTTGCAATCCGACCGGTCACACTTCTTAATAATATAGGCATCAAAGCCGGTTCTCCACCAGATGATTACTGGAATCCCATATATAGTTATCTGGATCTGGCTACTGATAGTATTCCTGTGGTTAAGACCATCGTAGGTCAGACAGACATACTTGCCTATTTTAACTGTGAGATCTTCTCTTTTGACCCAAAGGCCGGTATATGCACAGAGTGGAGGACGATGCTTACAAAGTTTCTGCAGGATGAAGATTTTCAGAGGACTGTATGCAATACTCCTCTGCGAAGACTTTTCCTTCATCAGGCAATACTTAGTGGTGTAATTGTCTCCAGGATACCACATGATAAAATAAAAGAACTATCAATAAAAAACGGTTACCCTTTCAATCAGCACGATCTTCTGGATGAAATGCACAGAGTCAATTCACTTAATGAACTCAATGCTCTGATTTTAGATTATGCATGGGAGACAGACCCCGGATGGGCAGAGAAAATCCCTGTGTTACCGCCTTTGAAGGGGTGGCTGATGGAGACTTATGCTGATTATTGACAGACTATTGTTGCTCCTATCTGCCCTTTAGTTTTTTTATCTCATTGAAGTGATCAAACTGCATTTTCTCGCGTGCAATTCGTGTTGATTGTCTGTAGGCTTCAAATTCCTCCTTAAGCTCCTGAAGTTCTTTTCCGGTCCTGATAGTCTTAAAAAGGTTTCTTTTGAAAACAAGAAATCCAATGGAGAGCAGCGTAACAAGAGCAAGAATGATCGTCCACATGATGAAATTATATGTTACTTTATTGACTTCCATTCCTAAAACCTTAATACTGTTTTTTGTAGCGGTCATCTCATTCAGGTTGGTGGTAGTTGTCTGAAGAATGATGTTTAGTGAATCATAAGTAGCTCTTAAGTTTGAAGTAAGAGTATTCAGTTCATTTATTTTGTTCCTGTCACTTTCAATTGTATCCCTGATATTACTGTTGATCTTCTGGAACATATCCTCTCTTATTGCACGATAATTCTCATAGATGCGGGTACGATCCTCAAGATACTTTATCTGTTCATCTATACTGTTTTTTATAAGTTCCTCAGGAACTGTAGTTTGACTGCTGCCATTTATTACAAACAATAACAGGGCAGTAAACATGATTATTTTTCTGTAACGTAAGTTGTTCATTGCGTTCCCAGGTTAAGTTAATAATTAGAAGAGGTTTCTTCTATTGAACGGACAATTTAATGAAATATTCTGTGAATCTTTCAATTGATTGTCATTAGAGCTTCGCTCGTCATTTGTTGTCATTAGAGCTTCGCTCGTCATTTGT
>CAYLYN010000176.1:0-9652 GCA_964387565.1 uncultured Rikenellaceae bacterium
CCTGCTTATACTTGAAATAATCTGGTGGGCAACCGGCACTCTTTCTTTGGCAGCTGCAGTCCGGTTCGCAACTACTGAAGGAGGATCCAGGACACTTCTTTTTTTACTAATGTCGGTGATATCTTTCCTCTTTGCATGGGTAAGAAACAGGCAAAGAAAAAAGAGTTAAATTTGTTTCATGGATGACATCCTGATCATAATTCTGGCAATAATACTTTCTGCGTTTTTCTCTGGTATGGAGATAGCATTTATTGCATCCAACAAACTCATGATAGAGCTTGACAAAAAACAGGGTGTATTCGGCTCAGGTATCCTGAAAATGTTTACAAATAATCCCGGACAGTATATTGCCACTATGCTGATTGGAAACAATATAGCTCTTGTAATGTATGGCCTTGTGTTTTCCAGCCTCCTTGGTCCCAGACTTGATATATATCTCGATTCCGATCTTCTGATCCTTATTATAAATACCATTATTTCCACTGCACTGATATTACTTGTAGCTGAATTTCTTCCTAAAACAATATTTATTATATCCCCGAATTTCTTTCTTAAGGTACTTAGTGTCCCGACCTTTATCTTTTTTGTTGTCTTCTATCCTGTCAGCAAATTCACCCTTGCTTTCTCAAACCTCTTTATAAGGATATTTTTTGGACTGAAGACAACTGAGATAAAACAGGAAAATCTTGTTTTCGGCAAAGTTGATCTTGATCATTTTATTAAACTAAGTCGCGAGAATTCAGATACCTATCACCACGATATCAGAATTTTCCAGAATGCTCTCGATTTCTCCAATGTGAAGCTGAGGGAATGCATGATTCCAAGAACCGAGATAGAAGCCATCGACAGCAGGAGCAGTATTGATGATCTCAGACAAAGATTCATACAGACAAGGTTATCGAGGATCCTGGTTTATGAGGAGTCAATTGATAACATTACCGGTTATTTTGAGTTAAAGGATCTTTATAAAAATCCATCTGACATAAGGTCATCCATAAGAAAACTGGCTATCGTTCCTGAAACGATGCCGGCAAATAAGTTACTCAAATTATTTGTTGATGAGAGAAGAAATATTGCTCTTGTTGTTGATGAGTTCGGTGGTACTTCAGGCATGGTGACGATAGAGGATGTACTTGAAGAAATAGTAGGGGATATTGAAGATGAGCACGACACCAATGATCTTATAGAAAGGCAGATTGGCATTAATGAATATGTTTTTTCAGGCCGTATTGAGATTGATTATATCAATGAAAAATATAATCTGCACCTCCCGGAGAAAGATGATTTTGAGACACTTGCCGGGATGATCCTTTATTTCCATGGTAATATACCTGGAAACAATGATGTCATAAGGATAGGTAAGATTGTCATTAAGGTGCTGCGAGCTACAACTACAAGGCTCGAACTTGTTAATCTCCGGATTGAATAGAATATCTAAGGATTTAGCCAGCGCAGATTTGGCTTCGCCGAGCTCGCAGCAGCTAGCGCAGATTTATAATCTGTGCTTCAGGTCTGCCCGGTTGTAATCCGTGCTACAGATCTGCCCCCGCAGTAGCTAGCGCGGATTTGTAATCCGTGCTGCTGATCTGCCCGGATGCAATCAGTGACTTAAGGCGCAAATTACATCACGGTTTCTATCGGGATGACTCCAGCAGTCAGAAGGATATAGGAATAAGAAACAAAAAAGAAGAGAGCCCGATGGACTCTCTTCATAATATTATCAATATTTAACTGATACTATTTTACATCAGTTACTGTGGGGACAGGATTCTTTCTTGTATGCCACCACACCTGGCTCTGAGTTCCGGATGTACTGAACATACCTTCGTTGATCCTTTCAATTTTCTGATCAACCCTTGCCTGCTCTACATTGTCGGTATTATATGTGTCTTCACTGAGTGCATACTGTACCCTGATAGGAAGACCAAGGTTCGGGTAATATGCACCTGCGAGCTCATACTCAAATACTCTTGCAGGGAAACCGGTTCTTCTGACTTCGGTATAGGCTTCAATACCCTGACCGAAAATAGCAGCCCATTTCTGTTCGAGAACCAGCTGGAACTTATCGTCGGTTGTTCCGCTCCATGCTACATCAGGATGAGCAAGATATGCTGCA
This sequence comes from uncultured Rikenellaceae bacterium, assembly GCA_964387565.1. GTDB lineage: Bacteria > Bacteroidota > Bacteroidia > Bacteroidales > VadinHA17 > LD21. The sequence continues at coordinate 2,117 of CAYLYN010000176.1, forward strand.
TAATCAACAGCCTGACCGGTTGTTGCAGTAGTAATTTCAGTTTTACCCCATGAAGGATAAACTGTACTCCCATCAATACAACCCCATCTTTCCATTGACGCAGCAATACCATTTTCATAAGCTGCCATAGCTGCTCCGTCATTTGCAACGCGCAGATAATGCTCAGCCTTGAGGAATTCAACCTCTTCATAAGTCATGATATAAAGAGTGGCATTTTCATCATAAGCTACTGCAGTACCCAGGAGAGAAACTGAAGGGAATGGAGCTGAAGTAACTTCACGTCCATTCTGCCATCCTACATACTGAAGCGGAGGAGTGGCCTGGGAATTTGGTGTTGGTTGTGCATAGATGTGAATCCTTGGATCATTTCTTGCCAACAGCCAGTCAACCATAGTCTCGGAAATTCCCTGGTCAGTCCTTGTATACAGTGTATTAAATATCGGGTTCCTGTATGGAAGACCCGGGTAAGAAATACCTGCGTTGTCATCATTTGATGTAAATACAGGATAAGCAGAAGGATTGCCAAGAATGGTAGCTATCTGTGCATCAGCATTTGAGAGAGCTGCTGCACCGGCTGTAGTAGTTACAGTACCTCCGCCAGCCATATTGTATGTATGCGAATAAGGCGTACCGGCAGCACGGTTGAGTATCCTTAGCTTAAGAGAGTTAGCAAGCTTCTTCCATGACATTGGATCGCCACCATAAATAAGGTCTCCAGATCCTGCAAAAGGAACAGAGCCGGTAAGAGCTGCATTTGCCTCCTCCAGCATGGTCAGCAGTCCTGCATAAATATCAGCCTGCTTGTCATACTTCGGTGTGAGATCTCCATCCTTGTCAAATCCCTGTAAAGCCTCAGAGAAAGGTACATCACCCCATACATCAGTAAGGTAGAGGTATGACCATGCTGTAAGAACTTTGGCAGCTGCAGCAAGTTTCGGATTTTCCTCTTCTCCTTCAGCTTTAGCTATAACAATAGATAGATTCTTAAGCTCATTAATATACACGTTCTGGAATTCACCAGACATGTCACGAGGCATATATCTGTCCTCGTCGATATACTGTACTTTACACCACTGCTGGCTCCATGGACCCAGATAGGTATGTTGCATCCAGCCACCAAGCTGACGGCCTATTGAACTAACCTCAGCATTGGTCAGGATACTAATAGCAGGAACGTCAACAGGTCTGTTCGGGTCAGTGTTAAGCTCCTCGAAATCCTTTGTACAGGAAGAGAGAAGACTAACCAGAAGGAACAGTCCCGCAAAAATTATTTGTGTTGTTTTAAAATATTTCATATTCGTATGGTTTACAGGTTAAAAACTAAGCTTGATATTGAAACCATAAGATCTGGTTGAAGGTATGGCATTGGTTTCAGCACCAACACTTGTGTTACCTGCACTTGAGCTGACTTCAGGATCGAGGTTAGGGATATTTTTCTGGATTATCCACAGGTTACGACCTACAATTGCCAGGTTAAGATCTTTAATACCAGCCTTATTGAGGAAACCAATATGGTTAAAAGAATAGCCGGCTGAAACTTCACGGAGCTTTATAAAACTTCCGTCGAATGTTGACAGTTCGTTTTTCCCATAAAAGTCATAACCCCATAAGTTAGCAGCTACGTAGGTTGTATTTTCAACAGGGGTTGAACTGTCAGCACCGGTAGCATCTGTATACTGTACTGTTCCGTCAGTTTTAACTCTTCCGTAAACAGCACCTTCAATCAACACGCCACCTCCATCAGCAAGAGCATCCCTTACGTTCATGCCATTTGCATTTGTAGCAGCAGTTTCTGCAAGAATACCAGTATACATACCAAACATATTTGTTACTGAGAAGATGTCGCCACCTTTCTTGAAGTCAACCAGGAAGCTCAGGTTTGCATTTTTATAAGTGAATGAGTTGTTAACACCACCAAACCAGTCAGGCATGATATTTCCTATCGGGGTTCTTGCACCTGAACGCCTGTAACGGCCAGTAGTTGTTACAACCGGTCTTCCTGAATATTCAAAGTATGCCAGCTGGGTCTTGTCAGCATCATAGTAAACCGGAGTAGCATTTTCACGGACTATAGCATATCCGAAGATTGTTCCGTACTCTTTGCCCGGGAAAGCATAAGCAAGAGCGTTCCAGCTCAGGTTATAAAGCTGCAGATATTTCATGTCGCCGTAAAGTTCAACAACCTTACTCTGGTTTTTCGACCAGTTAACGTTTATGTCCCATGAAAAGTCTCTTGTCTGAACAGGTGTAAACATAGCCTGTAATTCGACTCCCTGGTTCTGGAGATTACCTGCATTTATTGTCTTATTGTTGAAACCGGTAGTCCTTGATACATCAATGTTCATGATCTGGTTGATAGTATTCTCACGATACACAGCTCCATCTAAGCTGATCTTGTTCTGAAAAAGCTTAAGTTCAAATCCAACTTCTTTCGATCTTTTCCTCTGAGGTTTCAGACCAAGTGGTGGAATAGTGTTTGTATAACTTAATGAAGGATTACCATTAAACGGATCACTTGCGTTATATACTCCCTGGAGTGCATATGCATCTGCAGTTCCGCCTACTTCAGCATAGCTGGCTCGCAGTTTAAGGAAAGAGAGAACATCTGACTGAATTCCAAAGGCATCAGTCACAACAAATGAAAGAGATGCTGATGGATAGAAATAGGAGTTATTATCAATCGGCAAGGTTGAAGACCAGTCATTTCTTCCTGTAAGATCAAGGAAGAGGAAGTTCTTATAGCCAATGTTTGCTGTTCCGAACACACTCTGAAGCTCAGTATGTGTTTCGTTCATGTCTGTTGTGGCAGGAACTGCAGCATTACTCACTGAATATAGGTCAGGAATTATGAATTCAGCAATATTTGTTTCCCTGTACATACTATTGTAGTGGTTATACTCACCACCCAGACTTGCGTCAAGGGTTATATCACCAAAACGCTTCATGAATTCAAGTCTTGCGTTGGCATTTATCTCCTGTCTGCGGTTAGAGTATGAGTTCAGGTTTCCGTTAGGAAAGCCGATACCCACATCACCCATTGCAACTCTTTCACTGATATCCTGAACATACCAGTCAGTACCTGCAGTTGCTCTGAAAGAAAGCCAGTCGGTAAATTTCCATGACATGTTAATATTACCGATGAGCCTGTCCCTGCTTCTGGAGTTTGTATTCTTATGAAGGTTCCAGTAAGGATTATTATGGTAACTGTGGTTCCAGTTATATGGCAGCCCTGTAACAGGATCTGTTTTGTCCCAGTTCTCCTTCAGCGCCTGCATATCAACCTGGCGGCCGAACCACTGTGAAAGTGACTGCATAGGGTTACCGCCATTGTATCCGTTTTCAGCGATGTTATCACTTTTATTACTGATATAGTTAGCGGAACCGCCAATTGTAATTTTATCAGTAACAGCAAGTTCACCGTTTAAAAGAACACTGTTTTTAGTAAGGTCAGTGTTAGGGAGGATACCTTTTATTTTCTGGTTATTCAGAGAGAGTCGGAAACTTGCTCCCTCTTTTGAACCTGAAACGGCAACGTTTGTTGTTCTTTTAACACCTGTTTCAAAGAAACTTTTGATATTATCAGGATGAGCTATCCAGGGTGTAGGTGTTCTGATTCCTGTTTCAGGATCATAAGGACTGTCGAATTGAGGAATAAGTCTTCCGTCAAGTCTCGGGCCCCAGCTTTCATCAACACCGTCATTAACACCACCATAAGCACCATCAACATATTCAAATTCATAAATACCTGCATCCCAGTCAGCAGCTGAACCCTGACCATAAAGATTCTGATATTTTGGAAGCACAAGCGGATTTTCAAACATTACGTTTTCTTCAACTGTTACTCCAAGACCTTTAACTGATTTACCGGATTTTGTTGTAATAAGAACAACTCCGTTCACAGCTCTTGAGCCATACAGTGCAGCAGCACTAGCACCCTTAAGAACGCTGATGTTTTCAACATCAGAGGGGTTTATATCACTGGCGGCATTACCATAGTCCATACCACCATAAGCTCCGTTGGCACTGGTTGAGTTATTGATTGGTACACCGTCCACGATGAACAATGGCTGGTTGTTACCATCAGCAGAGAGTGAGTTAACACCTCTGATAAGGATCCTTACACCAGATGCAACACCACCGTCGGAGTTGGTGATCTGAACACCTGATAATTTTCCCTGGAAAGCATTCACAATGTTGGAAACCTTTGTTTTCTCAATGCTTTCGCCTCCGAGATCCTGTACCGAGTATCCGATCGCTTTCTTTTCGCGTGAGATACCTAGAGCAGTTACTACAACTTCATCCAGACCTAAGAGGTCGGGTTCCATTACAACATCAATTACACTACGGCCACCAATCTGAACCTCCTGTTTTTTCATACCAATGTAGGTAAAGACAAGAGTGGAAGCGTTCTGAGGTGCTGTAAGTGAAAACTTACCGTCAACTCCTGTAATGGTACCAACAGTGGTACCTGCAACAGAAACCGATACACCGGGAACTGCACCTTCTCCTTCAACTGAAGAGGTTACCGTACCTGTAATGACTCTTGTTTGCGCAAAGGTGTAGCCACCTATAAACACAAACAATGCAATCAGCAGAAATAGTTTCTTCATACAAATTTAGTTTTAGGTTTTAATTTAATGCGCTAAAGATATAATTTAGAAACTAATATCCAAAAAAAACTTATAAATCTTAATGATTTTTAACCCTATGATTTTTATCATGTATTGAGAATACTGAGAAAAAAAAGGCAGATCCGGGTGGATCTGCCTTAAAAAAGACTTTTCTAAATAATTTTAGTTCTCAGAACCACCTGCCCACCATACCTTGTTTGAATAGATACTTATATTCGGGATATTGGCTGAGTTAGATGATTCCTCGCTTGTAGGATATGGAAACCTGTTTACAAAACCTACAGACGTATTGAATGGGTTATTAAGTGTCAGGAAAGAAGGAACCCTTCGATAGTCGTTATAAGCTTCAATTGCTTCATACTCATACAATGCGATATACTTCTGGGTCAGAATCTCTTTCAGTTCATTTCCGGCTGTAAGGAGCGGAGCAACCTGGGTATTGAAATAAGCTGTCCCTGCTGCAGTTGTAAGACCACAGAAGGCAAAATTAGCCTCAATAGCCTGCTGGAGAGATGTCTGCCATGTTGCATCGGAAGTTCTGAATTTTGCTTCAGCTTCAATGAACTTAAGTTCATGATAAGTCATGAGAGGCGTTGCAGCAGTTCTCCCATTAGCAGTCCTGGCAGATACTGAATAGATACCACCCTGGGTTTGTGTTGCCGTTCCATTCGGGGCGGGCTTATATTCACCACCAATCTGTGTGAAATAAACGGCTATTCTGGGATCTGTTCTGGTGTTCATCAGATCATACAGGGTCTTGCTTACTGAAAGATGACTTCTGTCATTCATAAACTGAAACCATGGGTTCTCTCCGGTTGCAGTTGCCTCATACCTGGCAAATGATAAGTTATCGGTACTGTTGGCAAAACCTGCTGAAACCGCAGCTAAAGCTTTTGTAGCAGCGGTGTTGTCAACATTTGTCAGCCTCAGGCTATAGCGTGCTTTAAGGGAATTGGCAGCTTTGATCCATCTTGCTCTTGCTGTAGATGAGCTTCCACCATAAATATAATCACCTGCTGTTGAAAAGGTTGTAACTGAATTCATAGTTGCAATACCTTCGTCGAGCAGAGCGATAATCTTAGGATAAATGGTTGATTGCTTATCATAAGAAGGCTGAAGTACTTCAGCACCCTTGATGGCATCGGTCCATGGAACCTCTCCCCACATATCTGTCAGTACCGCAAGGTTATAAGCAGTAAGTATCTGAGCAATAGCCCTGGTATATGGATTGACTTCGTCACCTGTATCAGGATCCGTTTTCTTCAGAATGTCATCCAGGATCATAAGTACATCATAGAGGTTATTCCATGAATTATTGAAAACTGTACCGGCTTCCTGGCCTATGCGCTTCTCAGCTTCGTTCGACTGACCCCAGGTACCTACACTGTGTTCAACATAAACTGTAGCATACCATGCAATATCAGTGGCTGTTGTTTCAACGGATGATTTAAGGATTACATCAGGAAGTTCGCTCTGTGCACTCATTTCGAGCGCATTGTTCACATCCTGGTTTATCTCATCCATCTTATCCTCGCTGCAGGCATTTACCAGCAGAATGGATATTGATAAAAGAAGTATTTTGAATGATTTCATATTCTTTAGCATTATTCAGTTATTAAAAAGTCAGGTTCAGAGTAAGACCATAAGAGGTTGTCTGGGGCAGTGACATATATTCAAAACCTGAAACACCGTTACCCATTCCCTGAGAAGTCTCGGGGTCAACATTAGGAAGAGTTGACCAGAGAAGGAAGTTACGTCCAATTAAGGAAACTGAGGCACCCTTAAGTCTGATATTCTGTATCAGGCTCTTTGGTAAATCAACTGTAAGTGATACTTCCCTTAATTTTATATATGAAGTCTCATATACAGCCATTTCATCAATATTTCCAAAAAGATCTGCATAGAAATCAGGGTAAGCCCAGATATCTGAAGGTCCACCGCGAACGATATCATTAACCTCGCCTGTTGATGCCTTCACACCTACACCTTTTGCATTCTCTGTATCCTTATACTGGAACTCAGTGACTCTGTCCTCAGTAAAACCAGCTGAACCATAGAGAGCCATAAGACGGTTTGAACCTGAATAGATATCACCTCCCTGCTTCCAGTCGAACTGAGCAGATAGTGTAACCATCTTATATTTAAAGGTATTAATAAAGCCCATAATGAAGTCAGGAGAAACATCACCTATCTTACCTGATTCACCGGCCATAGGCATACCATAATAATAACTGGTAGGATCGTCATCAATGAGGATATTTCCATCAGCATCTCTTGCAATCTGGGTACCATAGATAGTAGGATAGGTATTTCCGGCATATGCTCTTACGTTCGGAGTAGTATAACCAGCAAGGCTTACACTCTCAATTCCTTCAGCAAGTGTAATAACCTTATTTCTGATCCTTGTGAAGTTTATATTCATATCCCAGTTGAAGCTGCTTGTCCTTACAGGTGTAAGATAGAAAACCAGTTCATGAGCTTTAGTGTTCATTTCCCCGGCATTGGTAACAAAACTGCTGTAACCTGTTGATCCGGCCATCGGTACAGAGAAGATCTGATCGGTAGCAGTCTGGTCTGAATAGGTATAATCAAAGCCAATCCTGTTATCGAGGAATTTCATATCAAGCCCAATTTCATAGTTCTTGGTATTCTGTGGCTTGAGGTTCGGATCATATAGGGTTGTATTTGGTCTGAAGCCTGAAACACCACCAAGAGGATATACAATTCCATCACTAAGGAAACCGCTGCCGGCACCGCCCATAACATAAACTTTCTCATTATATGAGCCAGCCTGTCCAACCTGTGCATATGAAACACGAACCTTTCCATAAGGAAGGATGGTATTATCTTTCAGCATTGGCAATTCTGTGAAGATTAAGCCCAGAGAAGCTGAAGGATAGAAAAA
>CAYLYN010000177.1:0-9641 GCA_964387565.1 uncultured Rikenellaceae bacterium
AATGCCTCGAGTTGTGTAGGCACCGCAGTCAATTTAGCCGTAACCATAAATGCTCCTGTCGCTGCAACTGTCTCCATAGCAGCTGACCTCAATCCTGTCTGTGCCGGTACCACAGTCGCCTTCACCGCAACACCAACCAATGGAGGTACTACTCCTTCATATCAATGGTACAATGGTGCTGCACCTGTGGGAACAAACAGCGATACTTACAGTTCTGCAACACTTGCTGATGGTGATAAGATTACTGTTGTAATGACTTCCAGTGAAGCATGTGTATCCGGCAGCCCGGCTACAAGTAATGAGATCACTATGTCAGTAACTGCTCCTCTTGCTGTCAGTGTTTCTATAGCAGCTGATGCAAACCCGGTATGTGCAGGCACTTCAGTTACATTCACTGCAACACCGACAAACGGAGGAACCACACCTTCATACCAGTGGCAGGTGAACGGAACTAATGCAGGTACTGACGCAACTACATATTCATATGTACCAGCAAATGGTGATGTTGTAACCGTAATACTTACCTCGAACGAGACCTGCCAGAGCGGAAGCCCGGCAACTTCAAATGCAATAACAATGAGCGTTTCATCTGCTCCAGTTGTTACTTCAACCCAGGTTGATGTCCTTTGTAAAGCAGCTGCTACCGGTTCTGTCGACATAACTGTCACAGGCGGTGCAGCTCCTTATACTTATGCATGGACCGGCAGTGGGGTAGTACCTGGCTCTGAAGACCAGACAGGTCTTACCGCTGGTATATACTCAGTTATTGTTACAGATGCAACAAGCTGTTCATCTCCTTCATATTCAGTAACTATTACTGAACCTGCTGTTGTCCTGTCAGGAAGTATTACTTCTCAGACCAATGTATCAGTGTTTGGAGGAAGTAACGGCTCAGTAACAGTAGCAGGTGCAGGAGGCACAGGTGCTTATCAGTATATGCTCGATGCTGGTTCATACCAGGCTTCAGGTACATTCAGCTCCCTGACAGCAGGTAGCTATACTGTAACTGTCCAGGATGCCAACCTGTGTACATTTGATGTCGCAGTCACAATAACGCAGCCATCTGCTGCTCTATCAGCATCAATTGTTTCACAAACTAATGTATCCTGCTTTGGGACTTCAACAGGCAGCGTGACAGTGGCCGGATCGGGCGGACTGACTCCTTATGAGTACAGCATTGACGGTACTACATTCCAGACTTCAGGTACCTTTGCAGGTCTGGCAGCAGGCACATATAACTTTACCGTGAGAGACGGTGCTTCAGTAACAGTTGCAGTAAGTGCGGTAATAACACAACCAGCTTCAGCATTAAGCGGATATCTGGTTTCACATACTGATGTGTTGTGCTTCGGAAATAGTACAGGAATTCTTACTGTAAGTGGTGCAGGTGGTACAGCTCCTTATCTGTATAAACTTGGATCGGGAACCTACCAGGCTTCAGGTACATTCACTGATCTGACTGCAGGTACTTATACTGTGACTATTGAGGATGCAAACCTCTGTACTTTACCTGTAATTGTTGATATTACCCAGCCTGCAACCGGGCTTTCCGGAACAATTGTGACTCAAACCAATGTTTTGTGTAATGGAGGCTCTGGTGGTTCAGTAACAATAGCCGGCACCGGAGGTACTGCACCATATGATTACAATATCGACGCTGGTACTTACCAGTCATCAGGTATATTCGGCAGTCTGGCTGCTGGAAGCTATACAATCGGGGTCCGCGATGCAAATCTGTGTACATCAAATGTCACGGTTACTATTACTGAACCTCAGATTCTGGCGATAGACAATACTAACATTCCTGCTTCATGTCCTGGTACACCCGATGGTAGCATAGAGATTACAATAACAGGAGGCACGCAACCTTATACTGCAATATGGTCTGATGGCCTGACCGGAATCACCAGAACAGATATACCTGACGGATCATATAGCGTTGTTGTTACAGATGCTAACGGATGTGCGGCTTCCCTCGTAATCGACCTTGAAAATACAGCTTCTTCAGATTGCGTTGTACCACAGGAAATAATTACACCAAATAATGATGGTTTCAATGATACCTGGAAGATAAGGAATATAGAGCTATTCCCAAATGCAGAGGTGCTGGTTTATACAAGATGGGGCAAGCTGGTTTATAAGTCTAAAAACATTTCTGCTAATGAATGGGATGGTACCTTTGATGGCAAACTGCTTCCGACAGATTCGTATCATTATATACTGCATCTGAATGATGGTTCTAAACCCAGATCTGGTGTTGTAAGTATTATACGATAATTTTTAATATATTTCGGGAATTAAAAATATGAGGCAACTCAGGAGCATATTAATAGCAACATTTCTGATTTTTCTGTCTGGGACAGGATTCTCACAACAGGTACCTATGTACTCTCAGTATATAATGAATGGGTTTCTTATAAATCCTTCATTTGCAGGAAGAGACGGTTATACAACAGTAAATCTCACAGTCAGGGAACAATGGGTAGGACTGACCGGAGCTCCTAGCACATATGCGGCCAGCTTTCAGACACGCCTTCTTAAGAACAGCTACATATCAAAATCTACGTCAGTAAGGAAAAAACTAGTCAAGCCAACAAAAGGTGGAAAAGTTGGCCTGGGGGGGTATGTTTTTAATGATAATAATGGTATCATGCGAAGGACTGGTTTTCAGGGAACTTATGCCTACCATATCTCAATGGGCAGGACACAGGGAATTCCCAACAACCTGGCATTCGGGCTGGCTATGACCGGTTACCAGTATTTCGTAAATACCGAAGGACTGATTTACGAACCTAATGACCCTCTGATAAATTCATATGACCGTTCAGTTTTTGTAACTGATTTCAACTTCGGTGCGAGTTTTACCACAGCCCGTTACTATGCCGGATTTTCAATGACAAACCTTCTCAGAGGAAATCTCATATTTGGTGATACTTCAAGCTTAAAGAGAAATGAACTTGGTCATTTCTTCCTTACCGGAGGAGTCAAATTTCCAATTAATAATGACTGGACCATTGAACCTTCAGGATTTATAAAATCGTCCGATATGTTTTTTAAATCAGTCCAGATGGACCTGACAGCACGTGCTTATTTTAAAGATGACTACTGGGCAGGTCTTTCTTACAGGACAGGTGATGCGATAATACTGATGCTGGGTTTGAAATATGACAGATTCTACTTTGCCTATGCTGTAGATTTTACTCTCACCGATATCAGGTCAGCGAGCTATGGGACACATGAGATATCACTTGCAGTGAAGTTCGGAGAAAGTGCAAGACGTTACCGTTGGATAAACGCTTATTAACAAGTTGAAATAATACTGAGGCGAAGTGTTTTACTTCGCCTTTTTTCTTATATTAAGGTCTGTTTTAAATTCCCGGATTGAGACTAAAATCTGGGAATTATCGCTGCTTATATGATTAGGAATTTATTAAGGATTTTTTTGATCGTATTATTAACTAATGCAATATGCCCCGGTTTATTAAGCCAGGATACTGAACCGGATCGTATCAGGATCATGTTCTACAATGTTGAAAATTTTTTCGATATCAGGGATGACTCCCTTAATAATGATGACGATTTTCTCCCTGATGGAGTCATGCGGTGGAATAAAACCAGATATAATAAAAAGCTCAACTCTCTCTATAAAACAATAATTGCTGCCGGTGAATGGGGAATACCTGATATTATAGCCTTGTGCGAAGTTGAGAACCGAAATATTCTTAAGGATCTATTGTCAGAAACTTACCTGTCTGTATATGATTTTAGGATAATTCACGAGGAATCACCTGATTTAAGGGGAATTGATGTTTGTTTGATTTACAATAAGAAAACTGTAGACCTTCTTGACTACAGATACCTGATCCCTGATAATATTGATGAGTTTCACACGAGGAGTGTGCTGTATTCCCGATTTCTCATATATACTGACACAATTCACTTGTTTGTAAACCACTGGCCTTCGAGAAGAGGTGGTTCCCTGGCAGGAAAAGACATGCGTAAATCAATTGCAATGATGGTTCATGAAGTGTGCGATTCTATATTCAGGGTATCTTCCGAGGATTCAAAAGTAGTTGTGTGCGGAGACTTCAACTCAACTCCCGGGGATATCGAAATAGAAACTCTTCTTAATTCTGAGTTTTCATCTTCAAGGCTGATAAACCTGTCAGAAAGACTGGCTGCGACAGGTGAAGGATCATACAGGTACAAAGGGATATGGGAAATGATAGATCAGTTTATTGTTTCAGAATCATTGATTAATAATAAATCCGGATTGGGAACTGATGTCAGTTATTTCAGGGTGTATAAACCCGGATTTTTACTCGAAAAGGACCCTTTATATCCAGGAACTTCACCTTTTTCGACTTATCGTGGCTATAAATATCACGGAGGGTATAGTGACCATATGCCTGTGCTTATTGACCTGGTGACTAAATAGAAGGATCAGCAGGTACAAGACCGAGTTCCTTTCCTTTTTCAATCATCAGTTTCCAGGCTGCATCATGTTCATTGGGAATTATACCTTCAATTATAGCCTCGCGAATGGCATTCTTTATTATGCCAACCTCCCTGCCTGGTTTTATTCCAAAAGCTTTAATAATTTCGCTTCCGTCAACAGGAGGCTGGAAATTCCTTAGAGCATCTTTTTCTTCAATCTCTTTAAGTTTTTTTCTGACAATCCTGAAGTTTTCCAGATGCTTTGTCTTTTTTGCCTCATTTTTCGATGTGATATCTGCTTCACAAAGCATCATAAGATCATCAATGTCGTCACCGGCCTCAAAGAGTAATCGCCTTATAGCTGAATCAGTTACAGTGTCCTGTGAGAGCACTATAGGTCTGAGATGGAGGTCAACAAGCTTCTGAACATATTTCATCTTTTCATTTAAAGGAAGCCTTAGTTCACGAAATATTTCAGGAATCATTTTTGATCCGATATATTCATGACCGTGAAATGACCATCCGGTATCAGGGATGTACTTTTTTGTGACAGGTTTTGCTATATCATGAAGAAGAGCCGCCCATCGGAGCCATAAGTTATCTGTCTTCTTACTTATATTATCAAGGACTTTAATAGAATGGTGGAAATTATCTTTATGTGCTTTTCCTTCAATTGTCTCTACTCCCTTAAGTTTGTCGAGAGCGGGAAGTATAATCCTCAGTAACCCTGATCTGTCAAGCAGAATCAGTCCTTTTGAAGGATGGGAGCAGAGAATAATCTTATTCAGTTCAGCAACAACTCTTTCAGGAGATACAATTCTTATCCTGTCTGCATTTTTTTTTATTGACTGAAAAGTCTCAGGATCAATGTTAAAATTAAGCTGGCTTGCAAACCTTATGGCTCTCAACATCCTGAGAGGATCATCAGAGAAAGTTGCATCAGGATCAAGCGGAGTTCTGATCACCTTCTTCTCAATATCACTAAGTCCTCCGAATGGATCAAGCATATTCCCGTAGGTTCTTCCATTTAAGCTGACTGCCAGAGCGTTTATTGTAAAATCCCTTCTTTTCTGGTCATCCCCGAGTGTACCATTTTCCACTACAGGCTTTCTGGATCCCCTGGAATATGACTCTTTCCTGGCACCAACAAATTCTATTTCATACTCGCCAAACCGGAACATAGCAGTGCCAAAATTCCTGAAAATGCTGACCTTTATACCCTTTCCAAGCTTGCGGGCAACTTTTCGTGCCATATCAATGCCACTTCCAACTACAACAATATCAATATCTTTGTCTGGATGTTCCCGGTTAAGAATAGAGTCTCTCACCCAGCCACCAATTACATATGCCTCAACATTTTCAGCATCAATTACACTCGATAGCGTCTCAAAAATTTTGTCATTAAGACATATATTCATATATAGATATGACAATTTGTAAAAATAATCATGACAAAGTTACAATTTATACTCAATTTTGAGTAACTTATGGGTTAAACAGATACGTGGCATAAAGGTTGTCACCACATATACATAGAATTATTCTGAATATTAAATAAATAAAAAACAAAATGGTAGAGCATTTGACAAAGGAGACTTTCCTGACCAAGGTTTTCAATTATGAAACAAATAAAGAGTGGAAATTTGAAGGTGAGAAGCCATGTGTAATTGATTTCTATGCTGACTGGTGTGCCCCGTGTAAAATGGTAGCACCTGTACTTGAAGAACTTGCTAAGGATTTTGACGGCAAGCTTGATGTTTACAAGGTGAACACTGAAGAGGAGCAGGAGCTGGCATCAGTATTTGGAATACGCAGTATCCCTTCTTTTCTTTTTGTTCCTGCAACAGGACAGCCTCAGATGGCAATGGGTGCATTGCCAAAAGATACATTCGTTAAAGCATTCAAAGACGTACTTGGTGTAGAAAAATAGGCTGTTCGTCAAAAAAGGGATAATTTCCGGCAAATAGTACACTTAAATTGAAACAATTACCCTCATTTTATCGTTTAAATGATAAAAGTTGAATATAGCAGGGTAATAGGTTTTTTTTCATGGATTTAGGTTTAGGGTATTAAGAATTGGATCACGCACAGGCGTGATCCTTTTTTATTACAAATCCTTAAAAATGCTGTTAATCTCTTCTTCTGTGGACCTCAGTTTCTTCTGACATAGTTTTATCAGCTCCGAAGCTTTTTTTACCTCAGCCGATAGTTTGTCCACATCAAGATCACCGGTTTCAATATTCTTCAGTATCTCTTCAATTTTGAGAACTGCATCATTAAAAGAGAATTCTTTTTTTGCCATAATTATATTTTTCTGTTTTTTTCATACTTGCCTGTCACCTTGCTGAATATTTTCCCAATACTGAATTTAGTTTCAATTGTATCATCAATGGATAGCAGTTCATAATCCTTTATGATCTTTCCATTATAAGATGTAATTGTGTAGCCTCTTTTTAGAATATTCGCCGGATCCAGGATGCTGAGGTTTGCTCCCATTGCTAACACCTTTTCTTTGTTATGCCTGAGAAGATCTCCAGTTTTTACTACAATGCCTGATCTCAATGTTTTGATGTGTATGTCTTTATTGGAATTAAAAGATATCGTGGATGATTCAAGTTTCGACTTGTGACCTGCAAGTAATAACCTGGCAATGTTGATTTTGTCCTTACCCAGATTTAATATCTCAAGAGACATATCCGACAGACTTCTTCTGAAATCTGAGATCATTATCCTGGTTAGAGGTGAAATTATATTTTTAGATCTCTCAATACGTTCTTTATATTCATCAATAATACCCAGTGTAAGCGTTTTAATATCAGACCCCATTTCCAACAGGTGATTTTCAGTATTATTTATACATTCGACAAGAAAGCTTGCCACAGCTGTTGGAGTTTTTAGTGGTCTGCATGCAACCATGTCTGTAACAGATAAATCCTTTTCATGTCCGATCCCTGTAATTACAGGAAGAGGGAACTGAGTAACATAATATGCTATATTGTAGTTATCGAACCAGCTCAGATCTGTCTGGGAACCACCTCCTCTTATTATTACAACTACATCAAACAATTCTGCACTTAATGCTATTTTGTTCATGGCATTGATTATGCTTTGTTCGGTTTCGCTTCCCTGCATTACTGCTTCAAACAGGGCAGTATAGAAAACATATCCATAATTGTTTGTCCGCAGCTGATCCATGAAATCAGAATAGCCGGCAGCCGTGCGTGAGGAAATTACAGCAACTCTTTGTGGTACAATCGGTATCTCAAGCTCTCTGTTCATTCCGAATACCCCCTCTTCTTCAAGCCTCCTGATTATCTGCATGCGCCGGGCAGCCATTTCGCCCATAGTGAATGACGGATCTATATCAGTTATCACAAGGCTTAGTCCATATAGTTCATGGTATTCGATCTTTCCCTTTACAAGAATTTTTAATCCTTCTCTCAGCGTTTCTCCTGTGGAATTTTCAAAGAAAGATTTAATAAATCCATACCTGCTGCTCCAGATAACTGCCCTGATCCTGGCCTTGATTTTAATTTCATCTGTCTGTTTTTCAATAAGTTCAAGATAACAGTGGCCAGAATAATTTTGCTTGAGCTCGGATATTTCTCCGATAACCCAATAGGATTCAGGTAAAGCCAGGTATAATGAATCCCTGATAATTACCTGCAATTCGGATAAAGAGAATCTGCCCTGCATTTTCAATTTCTGAGTTTAATGATCTTATGTACCGAGGTGGCAGAAGGAGTTATTAATCTTATGAGATATAAACCCTGTTCCCTGTTCACAAGCTCGTTTATTTTCAGGCTCCTTCCTGCAAATGTATCAATTTTCTTTTTCCAGATAAGTTTGCCTGTTGAAGTATATAGCTCTGCAATAACTGATTCGTATTGTTCTCTGAATATAATTTCAAATTCACCGGTAGTAGGATTTGGTCCGGCAACTGAGAATTGATCAGGTACTATTAAAAACAAATCCTGAAGATAAATAAGTGCCTGACCCATATCAGGAATTCCGAAACCATAGAGTGAATCTGGAGCTGTGTATCTATCAGCTGATTCCCTGAGAGCTTTAATTATGTCAGTATTTTTGGCTTCCGGAACTGCCTGCATCAGGCAGGCGGTCATTCCGCTCAGCACAGGGCACGAAAAGGAAGTGCCATTTACCCTGACTACTGATGCTCCGTAAGTCTGAGCAGGTACACCAACTCCCATTGCAGTGTTATCAGGTTTGATCCTTCTGTCAAAGGAGGGACCGGCAGAAGAGAAATCAGAAATAATATTAGATCCGTCAACAGCACCAACAGCAATTACGCTGTCACCATCGGATGGACATATAATCCGTTTCCATGTTTTATTCCTTTCGTTTCCGGCACTGCTGAAAACGACCATTCCTTTTGATGCAGCAATATCTGCTGCTTTCGTAACAAAAGCCGTTTTTCCATCAAGATCAGAGTATGCATAATTCATTGACGGATCATCAAAAGTTGAATACCCCACAGAAGTGGTTATTATGTCAGCGCCAGAACTATCCGCAAATTCAGCACCAGCAGCCCAGTAGTCTTCTTCACAAGGAAATTCTGAGGTCACATCTTCTGTCTTCAGAAGCAGGTAATCAGCTTGTTGTGCCGTGCCCTCGATAATAAATGGAAGCTTTCCTGCGAGTACTGAAAGAACAGCTGTACCATGTGTACTTGAATTATAGACATATTGAGAATTCTGAATAAAATCAAAAGTTGCTTTGATCCCGTTTCTGCTTCTCAAGCCTGCAAGCGATGATATCTCATCAGTATTATAGAATCCTCCGTCAAGAACTGCTATCAGGATCCCATAGCCATAATATCCCTGGTTATGAAGGATATATCCATTCAGCATTGTAACCGGACGATCGAATGGAGAATCATTTGATTCATCAAGGCTGAGAAAAAGCTTGTCGGGTGTTATATTCTTTTTACCCGGGATTTTTACTGTTTTGACAGATTTGACAAACGACAGATCAGTGATACTACTGATATTAAAAGATGTATTGCTTTTGAACAAGGCTGTATTCATCCATTTTGATGTACAATGGATTGTAAGGCCCCTGGATATGATTTCATTGATATATTGCCTGTTGACAGGCAGGTCCTTATGATCAATCAGATCAATACCTGCTTTTTCTCTTCTGATTAAAGCTTTTTCAGAAAGCAGCTGGGACGGAATGTAATC
>CAYLYN010000178.1:0-9548 GCA_964387565.1 uncultured Rikenellaceae bacterium
ATCAAATCCTTTTCGCAGGGAATTTTCAGGGACAGGGGCAGCAGATTCATTGCATATGCTTATCCTGTCTCAAATCAGGAATCAATAAAACCACTGCTTGATAATCTCAGAAAAGAATATCATGATGCCAGGCACCATTGTTATGCATATATGATTGGTCATCAGCGGCTTATCTGGCGAACTAATGATGATGGCGAACCAACGGGCACAGCAGGAAAACCGATTCTGGGACAGATCAATTCATTCGGGCTTACTAATATTCTGATTGTTGTAATCAGGTATTTCGGAGGAACATTGCTTGGTGTACCAGGCTTAATAAATGCATACAGAACTGCGGCAGCAGAAGCATTAAAGAATGCAGAAATAATTGAATGTTATGTGAATGATCACTATTATATTTCATTCCCGTTCGAATCGATGAATGATGTGATGAAAATTCTTAAGGAAGAAAATGCCGGACAATCAGGACAGGAGGTTGATCTTGATTGCAAAATCAGGATAAATTTCAAAATCTCTTCAGGTGAAAAAATCCTGAGAAGACTGGCCCGGATCGAAAACCTTGAAAGCAGGTTTATTGAACGTAAATGACTTAAAGTTTTAAATTAATTATTAACAGGCTTTTCCCTTCATGTAAATCTTGAGTAAATTTGATCTATGGCAGTCCGGACAAAATTAATTTTCCAGCACAGATGAAAAACAGAAGCTTAGTATCAATTGATGATTTCACTACTGATGAAATATTGAAGATCCTTGACCTTTCTGAAGAGTTTGAGCGAGAACCTACACAAAGATTGCTTGAGGGTAAAGTAATAGCAACTTTGTTTTTTGAGCCATCAACGCGCACGAGATTAAGTTTTGAGAGTGCGATAAACCGTTTAGGAGGAAAAATAATTGGTTTCTCAGACTCATCAAATTCAAGTGTTTCAAAAGGAGAGACTCTTAATGATACAATCAGAACCGTAAATAATTATTGTGATCTGATTGTCATGAGGCATCCAATTGAAGGAAGTGCAAGATTTGCAAGTGAAATAGCTACAGTGCCTGTTATAAATGCCGGAGACGGAGCCAACCAGCATCCGTCACAAACACTCCTTGATCTTTATTCTATTCGCAAAACACAGGGAACACTTGAGAATCTGAACATATTTATGGTTGGTGATTTGAAATACGGAAGAACGGTACATTCATTGATGATGGCAATGTCGCGCTGGAATGCAACATTTAACTTCATTTCTCCTGAAGAACTTAAAATGCCTGATGAATTCAAGCTTTATCTCGATAATCTGGGGCTGAAGTATTACGAACATAATGATTTCACTGAAATTATATCAAAAGCTGATATAATATACATGACAAGGGTTCAAAAAGAAAGATTCTCCGATCCTATTGATTATGAGAAGGTAAAGAATGTTTATGTTCTGAAGGATTCCATGCTCAAAAATACAAAACAAAATATGCGTATCCTTCACCCCCTGCCACGCGTAAATGAGATTAACCAGGATGTTGACATGAATCCAAAGGCATATTATTTTGAACAGGCTTTGAACGGAGTTTATACCCGCCAGGCAATTCTGTGTTCACTTTTAGGTATTAAATAACCGATACAGGACATGAAAGAACCAAAACAATTGAGTGTTAGCGCCATTCAGAATGGCACTGTAATTGATCATGTACCGGCCAGTAATCTGTTCAAGGTAATTCAGATACTCGGCCTGGACCGTATAGACAACCAGATTACTTTTGGAACAAATCTTGAAAGCCATAAGCTTGGAAGGAAAGCAATTATTAAGATTTCAGGTGTTTATTTCGAGGATGAGGATATTAACAGAATTGCACTCGTAGCTCCTGATGCCAAGCTTAATATCATCAGGGATTATGAAGTTGTTGAGAAAAAGGTTGTAGTGGTTCCCGACTCCATAACAGGTATTGCCAGGTGCATGAATCCCAAGTGCATTACCAATTATGAACAGGTAACAACCAGATTTAAGGTAGTTTCAAAGAAGAATGTTGCCCTGAAATGCCATTATTGCGAAAAGATTACCAGTCAGGAGAATCTGCAGATAATATAAGGCGGAAGGCGGAGGGCTTAGGGAGTGTACAGCTGGCGAGGATTTGGTGAAGCGCAATCTGTGACAAAACCATCAGGCACCAATTGTATCCCGATTGCTATCGGGATTGCGCCAGCATAAGAATCTGCATATTACTTCAGGCCTTCTTCCCTATCTGAGACGGTCATAGGATTTCACAAGTTCATCATCCTTTTTAATACCTCTTAAAGCAAGAAAAGCTAGTATCAGTTGAATGACCGGAATCGTAATTTTATACCATGAACCTAAGTCGGCATCATATTTCGATATGATCATCAAAGAATAGGCAACTGATGTTGCAAGAAAAACTAAGATTATTAATATCAGAAACCTCACAAGAAGAATCTGAAGATCCCTTTTCTTATATAAAAAAATTACTACTGTTGACAAAACAGGCAAAAGGATGCTCATTATCAGGATTATCCATCCGCCGCCAATTTTTTCAGGATCAGAAATGCCATCATTTTTAAACAATCCTGTTACCATAATGTTAATAGTTGAACCTGATTTGTCAAAAAAGGTTAAATAAGAACCTTTAAGGAATAATATTGACAGGAATGATGTCATTAACAAATAAACAGATTGAATACGCTGGATCATATATCATAATTATGAGCGGTCAAAAATACTCACTTTTATCAAAATCTGAAACATTATGCACAGCAGTTGCCATTTATGATTATTTAACAGTATTTCAGGATAGCTCCAGTGAAGCAAATGTGAATATTTTCCTACATTTGTGCGATTTATTCCAGCTATCATAATCCGACTAATGTATAACAGGTCAGTGTTTTACAGGAATTATGAATTTTAGAATTAAATAAAACAAAATAAAGTAATATGAATAAACGACTTAAGACAACTTTAACTATCATAATAATTTTGTTCCTGGCCGGTCTGATTTTCTACCCGAAAGTCAAACCCTTTATTGCCGAAAAGTTTGGACCAAAAAGTCTTAAGACACCAATGCTCAGGCAGGGTCAGCAAAGCCTCAATGCTACAGGATTTCTTATTTCACCCACAAACATGAGTGAGCTTGTAAATTCAACCGGGACCCTTCGCCCCGACGAAGAGGTTGATCTCTCATTCGAGACTTCAGGAAAGATTATCAGCATCAAATTCAATGAGGGCACCAGAGTTAAGAAGGGTGATTTACTCGCCAAAATAAATGATCAGCCGTTGCAGGCCCAGCTTCTGAAGCAGCAGGCTGAATTAAAAATGGCCGAAGCAAAAGAGTTCAGGCAAAGAAGTCTGCTCGGGAAAGATGCCATCAGCCAGGAGAGTTATGATCAGATAGTTACAGATGTTCAGACAATAAATGCCGATATTAAACTAATAAAGGCCCAGATAGCAATGACAGAGCTTAGAGCTCCGTTTGACGGGATTATAGGGCTCAGGTATGTCAGCGAGGGCAGCTATACAAATCCGGCAACAAAAATTGCGCGGCTCATTAAAACCAGTCCGCTGAAGATAGAATTCTCAATACCTGAGAAATATGCTCCAGAGATAAAAATCGGATATCCTATTACTTTCACAATAGCAGGAAGCAATGTTATCTATAAGGCCCAGGTTTATGCTATTGATCCAAAAATTGACATTAACACAAGGACAATAGTCTTAAGGGCATTATATCCTAATACCAGGGAAGAACTTAAATCTGGCAGATATGCCGGAATAACGCTTGAGCTATCAAAAATCGAAAATGCAATTGCAATACCTTCCGAGGCTATCATACCAGAAATGGAGGGAGAAAAGGTATACATATATAAGAATGGTAAAGCTCAGTTTAAAAATGTCACAACCGGATTAAGAACTGAATCACATGTTCAGATCACAGACGGGCTTAATTTTGGCGACACTTTGCTTACTACAGGAATACTTCAGTTAAGACAGAATCTTCCTATTGTACTCGACAGCGTTATTGTTAATCACTAAACTGTTAAATTACTATGAGTTTATCATCAGTAAGTATAAGCAGACCGGTATTATCTACTGTATTTGCAATTGTTATACTTCTTTTTGGGATAGTAGGCGTTACCTTTCTTGGAATACGTGAATTCCCGAGTGTCGATCCGCCAATTATTAATGTAAGAACCTCCTATCCCGGAGCTAACTCCGATGTAATAGAGACTCAGATCACGGAACCACTTGAGCAGTCAATAAATGGTATACAGGGAATACGCTCACTCACCAGCGTAAGTTCACAGGGTTCAAGTAATATTACAGTTGAGTTTGAACTTTCGGTTGATATGGAGACAGCAGCCAATGATACAAGAGATAAGGTATCGCAGGCTATGAGAATGCTGCCCCGCGACTGTGATCCTCCTGTAGTTGCAAAAGCTGACGCTGATGCCAGTCCCATCCTTATGATTACCGTGGAAAGTGATAAAAGATCATTACTTGAACTTTCAGATGTTGCAGAATTAACATATAAAGAACAATTACAGACTATTCAGGGAGTCAGTGCTGTATTCATTTATGGACAGAAGAGATACGCAATGAGGCTTATGCTTGATCCTGAAAAACTGGCGGGATATAAGCTTACTCCTCTTGATGTAAGAAATGCTATTTCACGTGAAAATGTTGAATTACCGTCGGGTAGTATTGAAGGTAACAATACCCAGCTTACAATCAGGACTCTGGGACTGATGACAACACCCAAAGAGTTCAATGATATGATCATTAAACAAACAGGAGATCAGATTATCAGGTTCAAGGACATTGGTCATGCAGAGCTCGGCCCTGAAGATATCAGAGGCATACTTAAAAAAGATGGTGTACCCATGGTAGTGGTTGTTATTATACCCCAGCCCGGATCCAATCAGATCGATATTGTGGATGAAGTTTACAGGCGACTGGAATATATAAAAAAGGATGTTGCCGAAGATATTAAGGCAGGAGTTGCATGGGACAGCACCGAATACATAAGGAATTCAATTAAAGAAGTGAAGGACACTATTTATATTGCTTTCTTCCTTGTTGTAGTAATAATCTATTTCTTTCTAAGAAGCTGGAGAGCAACCCTGATTCCAATCCTCGTCATTCCTGTATCACTGATTGGTTCGTTCTTCATAATGTACCTGGCTGATTACAGCATAAATGTGTTAACCCTGCTGGCAATTGTTCTTGCAATCGGCATTGTGGTTGACGATGCCATCGTAGTGATGGAGAATATTTATGTGAAAGTTGAAAACGGATTGCCACCAGTTCAGGCCGGACTGGAAGGTTCAAAAGAGATTTATTTTGCCATAATATCCACTACAATTACTCTCATTTCTGTTTTCTTCCCGATTGTCTTTCTCCAGGGAATAACAGGCCGGCTTTTCCGCGAGTTTGCAATAGTCATGGCCGGAGCTGTCGGGATATCTGCATTTCTCGCACTTTCTCTTACTCCAATGGTCTCCACAAAACTATTAAAGAAAGAAAGTACACACAGCTGGTTTTACAGGAAGACAGATAAATTTTTCATTAATCTTAATAGCTGGTACAAAAACTCACTGGATGCTTTTCTGAGACGCAGAAGAGTGACATTTCTTATCCTTGCAGTTGCCTTTGGTTTGATTATACTTCTCTGGGAATCAATACCTGCTGAAATGGCGCCGCTTGAAGACAGATCTCAGATTACTGTAAATGCAGTTGCACCGGAAGGATCAACGTATGAATTTATGCTTAGTTATATTGACGATCTTGCCAGCATGGTTGACACTCTTGTTCCTGAACGTGATGGAGTGATATCGATGGTAAGAGGAGGTTTTAGCAACATCAGAATAACACTTGTAAAACCAGATAATAGAAACAGGACACAACAGGAAATTGCTGACGATCTTGGTACTGCATTCAGGAAAAAAACAAAGGCACGGGCAATGGTAATGCAGCAATCTACATTCGGAGGAAGAAGATCCGGTATGCCTGTTCAGTATGTACTTCAGGCAACCTCAATTGAGAAACTTAGAGACATACTTCCGGAATTCATGGCAAAAGTTATGGATAATCCTACCTTCCAGATGGCTGATGTGAACCTTAAATTCACTAAACCAGAAATGAGAATACATATTGACAGGGACAAGGCAAGCAATCTGGGTGTATCCACACAAAACATAGGTCAGACCTTGCAGCTTGCACTCAGCGGACAGAGGTATGGCTATTTCTTCATGAATGGCAAACAGTATGAGATACTGGGAGAGCTGGAGAGAAACGACCGTAACAAACCACTAGACCTGAGATCATTGTATGTCAGAAATGACAGAGGCGAAATGATACAGCTTGATAATCTTGTGACATTAACTGAAGAAACTGCTCCACCCCAGCTATACAGATATAACAGGTTCGTATCAGCTACAATCTCAGCAGGTCTGTCAAAAGGAAATACAATCAGCCAGGGACTGGATGAGATGGATAAGATAGCAGCATCTACTCTCGATGAAACGTTCAGAACTGCCCTTGCCGGTGATTCGAAGGATTTCAGGGAGAGTTCATCAAGTCTTATGTTTGCTTTTGGCCTTGCCATCATTCTGATTTTTCTTGTACTGGCAGCCCAGTTTGAGAGTTTCAAAGATCCCTTCATTGTTATGATGACCGTTCCTCTTGCTCTTCTTGGGGCCTTAACTTTCCTCTGGTATTTTAATGTGACGATGAACATTTTCAGTCAGATTGGTATTATCATGTTAATTGGTCTCGTGACAAAAAATGGTATTCTTATCGTTGAATTTGCCAATCAGAGAAAAAATGGTGGTCTTTCAAAAATTGAAGCAATTAAAGATGCTGCAGCTGCACGTTTCAGGCCTATCCTGATGACCAGTCTGGCCACCATGCTAGGTATTTCTCCTCTGGCTCTCGGTCTTGGTGAGGGTGCACAGAGCAGGATTGCCATGGGTATTTCTGTTATTGGAGGGATGTTGTTTTCTACTTTCCTTACACTATTTGTTGTACCAGCTATATATACATATATTTCAAGTGAAGCTAAAAAAGTTAAAGATGAGATTCAGAATACTGCCAGCTAGTATTATATTATTATCAATACATTTTACATCCTTAGGGCAGAACATTTATGGACTAAATGAATGTATAAGCATTGGACTCGAAAAGAATTTTTCCCTGCTTGTAGCGCGTAATAATGAGACAATTACAAAGAATAATTTCACTCCCGGCAATGCAGGATATCTTCCTTCTGTTGATTTGTCGGGGAGATATGGAGGAACGCTAAATAATACTACCCAAAATCTCAGGGACGGAACGACAAATTCCAGTACAGGCATTCATAATACTACCGCAACAGCAGGAGTATCCTTAGGATGGACAATTTTTGACGGATTCTCTGTCAGTACAACTTACAGGAAGCTCAATGAGCTGAAACAACTGGGTTCACTCAGCACTCAGCTTGAAGCTGAAAACCTCATTTCGCAGATTATTGCAGGTTATTACAATTATATTCAGCAGGTTCAGACACTTAAGAATCGTGAATACGCTTTAGCCCTGTCGAGGGAAAGGCTGAGAATTGACAAGGACAGATACATGCTTGGCTCAAGTTCCAAGCTTCAGGTATTGCAGTCGCAGGTATATCTTAACGCTGACAGTTCGACCTTTTCTAAGCAGGGTGAGGTTGTCAGGGCTGCCCAGATAAAACTGAATGAACTGATGGCTGTGGAAGATCTCTCTACAGAATTTGTTTCAGCTGATACAAACATAGTAGTTGATGAGAATCTTTTTTATGAAAAACTCTATGATCAGATGCTCTCAGGAAATACAAATCTTCTTATCGCAGCCAGGAATAGAACAGTTTCCGAATATGACTATAAGCTAATTACGTCGAGATATTATCCGTATCTCAGCCTCTCTTCAGGATACAACTACACGCTAAATAGCTACGAAACAGGCACATACAATAACCAGACTACAAATGGCCTTAATTATGGGTTAACGCTTGGCTTAAATATTTTTGACGGATTCAACCAGCGAAGAAGAATTGCCAATTCAAACATAGATATTCAGAATAAGGAGCTGAAGTATCTTGAAGTAGAACAGGGAGTAAAGGCTGATCTGCTCACCATTTACAATGTTTACAGCAATAACCTGAGTCTGATTAAGCTTGAAGAGCAGAATCTTGGTACGGCTACTGAGAATCTTACTATTGCACTTGAAAGATATAAGCTTGGAAGCCTCTCTGGAATTGAACTTCGTGAAGTACAGAAAAGTCTGCTGGATGCCAGGGACAGGCTTTTAGGGATACAGTATCAGACCAAGCTGGCTGAGATATCACTGAAAGTGATTTCGGGAACGATCATGGAGTATTATAAATAACCTCACCCCCTCAGTCCCCCTCTCCTGAAGGAATGGCACTGGTCTCCGTATAGGCAGCCCCCCTGCCCCCACTGACGCTTTGGTCAGTGCAGGCCTGAAGGGGGGTTAATTCCATTTAATAACCAACCCTTGTTAAGGAGTCGGAATTTTACCCCCTTCAGGGGGTGCTCCGCGTCAGCGGAGCGGGGGCCTTTTATCCATGCAGGATTCCATATAAAATGGGCCGGGGGCAATCTGTCCATGAAGATGTTTTTAAATCAAGAAACAGTTTTGTCGTATCGACACTTTATTGTAAATTCGGACTTTTATTTTTCAAATGGAAAAGAAGACTGAATTAATACTTAACAAGGACGGAAGCATATTCCATCTCAATCTCCTTCCTGAAGACATTTCGCACAAAATAATCATTGTTGGAGATCCCGGGAGAGTTGAGATGATAGGTTCATTGTTCAGTGAAGTAAGGGTAAGAAAGCATAACCGGGAATTCAGCACCATAACAGGCTCATTTGACGATCAGGAGATAACTGTTATATCGTCAGGCATAGGCACTGATAATATTGATATAGTGATGAATGAGCTTGATGCTCTGGTCAATATAGATTTAGGTACAGGTATCCCCAGGCAGGATCTTACATCATTGACAATTGTAAGACTAGGCACCTCAGGCGGCTTAAGGGCAGATATACCTTCGGGTTCAGTTGTTCTTACCGAGACTGCTGTTGGTTTTGATGGATTGCTGCATTTTTATGAAGGTTACGACTGGATCCTTGACACAGGGTTGTCAGATGTACTAGCGATGCATCTTGAATGGCCTGATACACTCTCCTATCCTTATGCTGTGAATTGCAGCAAGGAAGTTGCGGAATATTTCCATAAGGAGGATTTTATAAAAGGGATCACAATTTCGGCACCGGGGTTCTATGCTCCCCAGGGAAGGAAGTTAAGACTTGAAACCTTTGATCATGAGATCAATGACAAGCTTGCCGAATTTGAATTCAGGGGTAGGACGATAAGCAATTATGAGATGGAAAGTTCGGCTATCTATGGGTTATCAGCGTTGCTGGGACATAAAGCGCTGACATTGTGCCTGGTAATTGGCAACAGGGTAACGGGTGAGTTTGTGGAGGATTATAAGCCGCTGATGAAGGAGCTGGCGATTAAGGT
>CAYLYN010000179.1:0-4498 GCA_964387565.1 uncultured Rikenellaceae bacterium
CATCACTCTATCCTAACAATATCCCGACTGATGTCTATACTTCCCTTATAGATAATGTGAATAAGAATCTCCCGGCTTTTCATCGTTATCTGGCCATAAAGAAGAGAATGCTCGGTGTGGATACACTAAAATATTCAGATCTCTATGCCCCTGTCGTAAAGGACATCGATCTTAAATACAGTTATGACCAGGCTACCGGGATTATTCTGGAAGCTCTTAAACCCCTTGGAAGCGAATATGTTGCAACAGTCAAAAAAGCAATAGATAACAGATGGATCGATGTATATCCGACACCCGGAAAACAATTCGGAGCCTATTCATCAGGAATGGATAAGGAGCTCCACCCCTACATCCTTCTGAACTATACCGATCTGTACTCTGATGTCAGTACAATGGCTCATGAGTTGGGACATACAATGCAAAGCTACCTTTCAAACAACAAACAGCCCTATCCCCTGGCTGATTATCCCATCTTTGTGGCTGAGGTTGCCTCTACCTTTAACGAAGTTCTTCTGTTCGACTATATGATAAAGAAAGTCAAGGATGACAATACCAGGCTTTCTATGCTGATGTCATGGCTTGACGTATTCAAGGGAACACTTTTCCGGCAGACACAATTTGCCGAATTTGAACTTAAAATGCATGAAGCGGTTGAGAACGGAAAGCCTCTTACAGGTGATGATCTTTCAGAACTATATATGAGTATCCTCAGAAAATACTATGGCTCAGATAAGGGTTACTGTTCAATTAACAAAAACCTTGAAATGGAATGGGCTTTTATCCCTCATTTCTACAGAGGCTATTATGTATACCAGTACAGCACTTCATTTACTGCATCAATCTCACTGGCAGAAAAAGTTAAAAGCGGTGACAAAGAAGCTTTGAAAAAGTACATAACTTTCCTGTCATCAGGAGGTTCAGATTACCCGGTTAACCTTCTAAAGACTGCCGGAGCAGATATGACGTCGAATGAACCTTTCGACATGAGCATTGCATTTATGAACAGGGTGATGGATGAGATCGAAAAGATCCTCAATAAAAAGTAGGCATAATTAAGTACCTACTTGTTCTCAGATGCCAGCCAGACATTTGATCTTGGATTCATTGTAAGAGTCAGTACACCTCCAACACAGGGTATCAGCTCTCCTGTGAATCGAT
Source organism: uncultured Rikenellaceae bacterium (assembly GCA_964387565.1). GTDB lineage: Bacteria > Bacteroidota > Bacteroidia > Bacteroidales > VadinHA17 > LD21. The sequence goes on from CAYLYN010000179.1 coordinate 1,159, forward strand.
CGGTGCACTTGTATTCTTTATTAAAAGAGACTTTTACCCCGACGGATTCCTGATTGTAATTATGTATTACCATACTTCCGTCACCCAGTTTTTGAACCGTTACGCGCGCAGGTGCATCAATAACAGGATCTCCTTCCTCATAAAAAGCCTTATGTATCACATTAACCCATTCACGGGGTATCTCCACCAGCCCCAGGGGTCGTGGTGCAAGAAGATGTTCTCCGGCAGCGGCAAAATCATCCTGTGAAAATGTGTGGGTATTTATCACAAAAATGTTTTCTTCCTTGTTACATAACAAATACGGATTATTGCTGGTGTCAGAAGGCTTAAGCAAAATCTCGCCCCCTTCAGGAACCAGAATATAATCGGTTTTCAGGGGCACACTCAGCCTGAATATACTATCTTCAAGGTCAATAGATTCTATTTCTGACTTCATCTCTTTCACAGGCCATTTAACACCCGCAATTGCGGCTAGTTTTTCACCATCTGGTGTTTTTGCAAGGAATCCGGCAGTCATTATGATCTTTGAACCATTTTTAACTGATCCCTTTACTTTTTCAAAGATATCATCATCAGATGCCGCCTGAGTCGGCAGGAATACCACCTTATTGTCCTCAGGGTATCTTGATTCTGGAACAAGTGATACCCCCCACATTCCAACGTAATCGAAAAGATAAAGATCACCTCCTGCATCACTGTTGGGAGGTTTGTAACCTGCTGGACCTTTTACAGGGCCTGATGCAACCTCTTCAGCGAGACTGGCCAGTTTTTCAAAGTCCTGCATCAGAAGATGATGGCCCGGATGTCCTGAGATAAAGCTGTCGAAACTGAATATTACAAGCTCTTTCGATCCGGCAAGAACACTCTGATAAGCCTGTTCAACAAAATCCCTGTCGGTACAGTCTATATGGTCAAACCATGATCCTCCGGTCTTTTCGCCAGCAACAGAACCCAGCCATCTCAGATTGATGAATCCTTCATAAGGCTGTACAAATCCAAACCGCTGAGTAAACTGACCCCTTGACTCTGTACCTACCCATATACCGTCAAAGAGTTCAGTTTTAGCAGTAACATCATAGCCGAATAAATGAAACCTGTCATACCATTGAGGATACTTGATAATCATTTTAATACCGGGATTCTTCTTTTTTGCCGGATCGATAAATACTGACCGGGAGAGACCGGTAAGAAGCGTCCTCCTGTATTCCGACCAGCTCCTTTCTCCTTTTGCTGCTTTCGATTCAAGACTCGTATCAGAGGTGCAGAGAAAATCATCAACAATAAAGCTATCAAAAAATGGAGCTGAGTCTTCAATCACCTTTCTCAGGTCATTCTGTGTTTTCGGATTCTGCCAGTTAAACCAGCCCAATGGACCTTCTTGTCGTACTCCGAAATCATTTCCAGGTACGGTTGCAATACCTCCGACAACCTCGAAACCGTTCTCTTCCAGAAAATTAACACTGGGCTCAATAAGCTCAGGAGCTATCACCAGTCCACTTCTGTAGACTTCAAGATATACTTTTGTAATACCGTAACATCTTAAAAGAGAAAGCACCTCCCTTCTGCCCTCCTCTGTTCTGAACATCTGTTCAACCGTATGAGCTGTAACATAAGTGCTGAGTCTGAGACTCTCCTTTTTGTTGTTAGCCAGCTTCCAGAAATCATCGGGTGTTTTTTCGGGTCCATTACAGGAAGTCAATGCAACAACTGATAAAATGCAGAGTAAGATAAAATGCTGTTTCATAAATTTTTTTTAAATATGTGGAACAACTCTGTGTGCCTCAGTGCTTCTCTGTGATCCTCAGTGTAAGTTCTTAAAGGATTTCACAGAGTCACACAGAGAATCACAGAGTTACACAAAGGATTTAATCATCTCTTAATGAAGCTTAATAAATAATTACTATTTTGCAATGTGTCAATAAGTTCACATTTTTAAAATGATAATCATGAATAAATATAGTCAAAATCCATTTCGCCGAATAAGGAAATGCGCAAACATCTTTTTCTTATTCATTTTTCTTATTCTGAACAACATTTTGTTTGCCCAGAAAGGAGGTGAATGGCCCAACTTCCATGGCTCTGACAGAACCAATAAATCAGCTGAAACCGGTCTGATGAAGGAGTGGCCTGAGAGAGGCCCGAACCTGTTGTTTACAATTGAAGGACTTGGTGAAGGTTACAGCTCCATAGCTATAGCCGGTGGTATTATCTATGCAGCCGGACTGGTTAACAAGCAACCTCTGGTTTTCGCATTTGACCTGAATGGCAAGCTGTTATGGAAGAGCCCTAACGGGAAAACCTGGTCTACAACAGCTGCACATGCTGTTACCTATACCGGGTCGAGAGGTACACCAACTTATAATAATGACAGAATATACCACATAGGTGAAACAGGCAGGCTTACTGCATATAATTCAAAGAACGGCAAAGAGATATGGTCCAGGGACCTGGCAGGAGAATTTGATGCCCCCCAGACAAAATATGGGTATTCAGAATCAATACTGATTGATGGTGAAAATCTTTATGCCAGACCAGCCGGAAGAAAAGGATTCCAGGTTTGTCTTAATAAGAATACCGGTGAACTTATCTGGGCAAACACAGAAATACCGGGTACCGAAGGTTATACCTCCCCTGTAATAATGGAATTTGGTGGTTACCGCCAGTTAATTGCTTCAAGCTCCGTTTGTTATTACGGAGTAGATACAAAGACCGGGAAACTGCTATGGACAGTAGATTTCAAAAACGACAGAGGCCTGAATATTTCAGATGTTGTACTTAGCAACGATCTGGTTTTTATGACAAGTGGATATGGTAAAGGCAGTATGCTTGTAAGACTTAAGTCTGGTGCTGGTAAGATATCAACTGAAACTGTCTGGCAATCAGAGATAATGGACAACCACCACGGAGGAGTCATACTCCATAATGGATTTCTTTACGGATCAGGAAGCAACTCACGGGGCTGGTTTTGTCTCGACCTGATGACAGGCACAAAAAAATGGAACAGCGACGGTAAAGGTTCCCTTACATATGCTGATGGAATGTTGTATATCCTTGAAGAGAGATCAGGAACTGTGAAACTTGTAACAGCAACTCCTGAAAAGTATGAACAAAAAGGGGAGTTTAAAGCACCAAAGGGAGGCGAGGGAATGTACTGGGCACACCCTGTTGTTTGCGGGGGCAGATTATATATCAAGCATGCTGATAAGATCTTTGTATATGATGTAAATAAAAAATGACCCGGGGTATACCCAATGGTTGTCACCCTGAGCATTGTTGTTATAAAGGAGATAATGCTAAAAGTTGAGGGTGTTAAAAAAGTAAGATTTTAACCACAGAGGAC
>CAYLYN010000179.1:4598-9477 GCA_964387565.1 uncultured Rikenellaceae bacterium
CACAGAGGACTTTTTCTACACCCCAACTTATTACAATATTCCCTGTTACAAAGCTACTCTTAAGTTGACGGCTATGGGGTATACCGGTCAGCAGAGATTAAATCTTTACAATTCCATTTTTATCAATACGATAAGCTTCACCGGCAACTGTTGGTGATATATACCTTTTCCCGTCGAAGGAGATAATTAACTTGCTCCCGGCAAGCGATTTGATTATGCAGTAATCAGGTTTTGCATCCTTCCAGCAAATATCCGCCTCAAATCCTCCTCTTGCTCGTAATCCTTTCACCTCGCCGGAAGGCCATGCATGAGGAAGAGCGGGAAGTATCTGAATTATATAATCCTCTTCTTCAACCACATGGCTCTGCAAGAGCATTTCGGCAATTCCTGAAGTTGCTCCGAAATTACCATCGATCTGATATGGTGGATGTGCGCAGAAAAGATTCTGGTATGTTCCGCCGGCATTCGACATATTTATTCCCATATTATCAACCGGACGTAAAACATTCTTCAGAAGCTGATAGGCACGGTTACCGTCTTTCAGTCTTGCCCAGAAGTTTACCTTCCAGGCAAGCGACCATCCTGTACCTATATCTGTCCGTACATCAAGACTTTTCCTTGCAGCGGCCGCAAGATCAGGTGTATTTGCAGGATCAATCCGGTTGCCAGGGTGAAGCATGTAAAGATGAGAAACATGGCGGTGAGTTGGTTCAGTCTCGGGAAATTCCTCCCTCCATTCCATCAGCCTTCCATCTGATCCTATCTTTGGAAGCGTAAGTTTTTTAAGGGATGATTCAAGCTCTGTCAATAATGGATTATTATCCTGTAAAATCTTTGAAGCACGAAGCACATTGGAGAAAAGTTCGTGGATGACCTGCTGATCGTGTGAAGGGCCCATACTGATCTGGGCGACTGATCCATCAGGAGCAACAAAGGAATTCTCAGGTGATGCAGCAGGACCCGAAACAAGCTCTCCCGTATTCGGATCCTCGACAAGCCAGTCGAGATAAAACCTGGCCGACTCAAGCATAACAGGGTATACTCTTTTCAGGTATTCCCTGTCCATGGTAAAGGTATAATGGTCCCAGAGATGCTGGCAAAGCCATCCTCCTGCTCCGACATGCAGGCCCCAGGAAGGATGCTCACCAGGGGCAGTGAATCCCCACACATTTGTTATCGGATGCACGCACCATCCTGATGCCTTATACTGAGTGGCTGCTGTCTTTTGTCCCGGTTTTACTAAAGATTCTATCAGTTCCGTCAGAGGCGGATGGCATTCAGCAAGGTTAGTTAAATCGGCGGGCCAGTAGTTCATCTGAACATTAATGTCGGTATGATAATCGCAATTCCAGGGAGTCTGTATTTTATTTGCCCATATTCCCTGGAGATTTGCAGGCAGTGAACCTTCTCTCGACGATGATATCAGAAGGTATCTGCCATATTGAAAATAAAGCTGCTGAAGATGTAGGTCATCGGGACTGGTTAATTGATTCCTGAGACGTACATCGGTCGGTATCGTGTCAGCGTAATTATCAGTAAGACTGAGACTCACCTTTCCAAAAACAGCCCTGTAATCATCAGTGTGTCTTTTTAATAGTTCCTCATAAGAATGAGATAAAGCACTGTTTAGCTGATCCATCGATGTTTTTACTGGATCAGGACCGGAATAATCGGGATAAGACTGCCTGTAGTTTGTGGATGCAGTTAGTAACAATACTACCTCATCAGCCTCCTTAACTTTTAGGGTAGAACCTGAATATTCAACACTGCCTCCCTTTGTAAGTGCCTTCAGACGGGCAGCATATTGCATGCCATCTCCTCCCTTGCCATTGCTAAGGGTCCCTTTCATCAGCAGGTTATCCCTGTCAGCAAAAGTCTCAAACCGTTCAGGCCTGTCCAGTGTGCCTGATAAGGTTATCTTCCCTTGTTTATCTGCGGAGAATTTAATAATTACTGCACGGTCGGGATAAGATGCAAAGAGTTCCCTATTGTATTTAATGCCATCCTGAAAATAAGATATGTTTACAACCCCGTTATCGAGATCAAGCTCACGGTGGTAATTCTCATATGAAGATGTTTTTCCAAAATCAAGACGCAGATCACCAAGCGTCTGATAACATCCGAATGGCACATCGGCCCCGTTACCATTTCCTGATCCTGCTCCTTTGCATACCTGGGTCTTAAGAGTCAGATCAGTTGCTTCTTTATACTTCCCTCTGAAAAGTAATTCACGGATCTTACCAAGTGATTCAAAAGCATCGGGATTATCATTGTCAGCCGGACTGCCCGACCAGAGTGTCTTCTCATTAAGCTGAATACGCTCATTGTTAACATCGCCAAATACCATGGCTCCTATAAAACCATTTCCTACAGGCAAAGCCCTGAGCCATTCAGCATCATTTTTCCAACCTTCTTTTAAATCAGGAACATCAGAAGCGGCAGGCTTGTTGTACCATATTTTCAGAGCAGAAACATAATCAGGTTCATTGCAACTGTAAAGAGTTATTACAGAAGCGGCAAGAATCAAGAAATTCCTCATTAGCTGTCAGGTTTTGAAATTTATATAAAGATAAATCAAAATCATATCCTGAAGAGATATCAATTCTTCATCCAGGAAAACATATCAATATAATATATGTTTTATGTATAAAGGGGAGCAGTATTGATATATCTTTGAACTTCTTTCCGGAATATTCATAATTATGAGCGATAAAACGAGGAAAAAACCTGGCAGCGGACTGAAAGAGATGCTTAAACTTTACAGGTATCTCAAACCTTACCGGGGCAGATTTGCATTAGGTCTGTTCTTCCTTCTGATATCTACAGGGGCCAGCCTTATGTTCCCTAAGCTGCTTGGGGACATGGTTGACCTGGGGAATAGGGGAAAGCTGACTCAGGAGATAAGCAGGACAGGCCTGCTTCTAATCGCCATACTTGTAACTCAGGCCCTTTTTGGATACATGCGAACCAGGATATTCGTAAGTGTTACTGAAAGGACATTAGCCTCAATCAGACAAAATCTGTACAACCATCTTATCAGGCTTCCTATGTCATTTTTTTCAGAAAAAAGGGTTGGAGAGCTCAACAGCCGAATATCATCAGATATCTCCCTGCTTCAGGATTCGATAACAGGAACACTTGCCGATATAATATATCAGCTCCTGGTAGTAACTGGAGGCATAACCCTGATGATGATTTCATCGTACCAGCTTACACTTTTTATGCTCGCCATCGTTCCTGCTATGGCTTTAATTGCTTTCTATTCGGGAAGAGCCATACGCCGGTATTCAAAAAAGGCCCAGGCATTTGTGGCTGAATCTAATACAATTGTGGAAGAGACACTTCAGGGAATACAGAATGTGAAAGCATTTACAAATGAAACCTTTGAAAGCAAAAGGTATAATGAAAAGACTAATGAGGTTGCCAGTGCCGGAATTAAAGGCGGTAAATATCAGGCAGCCTTTTCATTCATTATACTCGGATTTTTTATAGCGATGGCCGCAGTTATCTGGAGAGGAGCAGCCTTGATCTCGAAAGGTCTTATGGAAGCCGGGCAGCTCTTCTCGTTTGTAATATATTCAGGTTTCATTGCAGGCAATATTGCCGGTATGGCAGGTGTCTACAGCCGTTTGCAAAAAACAATTGGTGCTGCGGAATATCTCCTTCAGCTTCTGGAAGAACCTGTAGAAGAGCTTGATGAGGTCTCAGATCTTATTCCGGAAGATAAACTGCAGGGTCAGATCACATTTGAAAATGTTGAATTCAGCTATCCCTCAAGAAAAGAACTTGCGGTACTGAGGGATGTCAGTTTCAATATCGAGCCCGGACAGGAGATTGCACTCGTAGGTCCAAGTGGTGCAGGAAAATCTACCATCGCATCATTACTGCTTAAATTTTATGATCCAACCGGAGGCAGGATACTCTTTGACGGTCGCGACAGTAAAACCTTTCCGGTTACTTCACTCCGTTCGCAGATGGCAATTGTAATGCAGGATGTATTTCTGTTTGGCGGGACTATAAGGGAAAATATAGCCTATGGCAGGCAGGGGGCTTCTGAAAATGAGATAATTGATGCAGCAGAAAGGGCAAATGCATGGAATTTTATACAGACATTCCCCGATAAATTAGAAACAATAGTAGGGGAACGTGGGATACAGCTTTCCGGAGGTCAGAGACAGAGAATCGCTATTGCCAGGGCAGTTTTGAAAAATCCCAGGATCTTGATCCTCGATGAGGCCACCTCATCGCTTGATTCTGAATCAGAGCGCCTTGTGCAGGAGGCTCTTGAAAAGCTGATGGAAGGAAGAACATCCGTTGTTATTGCGCACAGGCTGGCAACTGTAAGGAAAGCCGATAAAATTATTGTGCTTAATGAAGGTTCAATAGTCGAACAGGGAACACATATTGAACTTCTGTCAAACGGGAATGGCCTGTATAAGACACTGACTGAGTTACAGTTCACCACCTGAACAGAGAACGGGTATCATAACAATACCGGATGTGCATAATATCGGATAAAAATATTATTTTTGAGGCCTGTTCGGAATTCTGCTTTAGCGGGAGAGGCTCCGGGGGCGGAAGTTCTTTAGGTTGAATTTGATATTATTATAGAATGCTCCTTCGCCAACACCTTTGCTTCCTTCGGCAAGCTCAGGATAGCTTCGGTGTTCGAAGAAGGCTACGGAGCACAAAGCGGGGTGTGGCGCATCCCGATAGCTATCGGGAGGTAGCGTACTACGTTCGGGATCCCGCAAAAGAGGGACAGGCTCCGGGGCCGGAAGTTCTTTAATAGTAAAAAGTTTAATCGGGGTGTGGCGCAGTTGGTAGCGTACTACGTTCGGGACGTAGGGGCCGGAAGTTCGAGTCTTCTCACCCCGAC
>CAYLYN010000180.1:0-9431 GCA_964387565.1 uncultured Rikenellaceae bacterium
GATAAATCCTGATCTGCCCAATACTGATGTCCTTGTTGTGATAGGAGCTAATGATGTTGTAAATCCGGCTGCTGAAGATGATCCCACAAGTCCGATTTATGGAATGCCTATTATCAAAGCCCGGGATGCAAGGAATATTATTGTTATGAAACGTGGTATGGGCAAGGGCTATGCTGCCATTGAAAATATGTTATTCTTCAACGAAAAAACACGCATGCTCTTTGGTGATGCAAAAAGTACCCTGCAGAACCTGGTCAGCGAAGTGAAAAGTTTATGAATAACTTTGCTCAAAGACTTGCCGCTTTGCGCAGGTCTATGATACAAAAGAAGATAAGCCTCTATATAATTCCTTCAGGAGATCCCCATCTTGGAGAATATATTCCCGAACACTGGTGTATAATTGAATGGCTTACTGGCTTTACAGGTTCTTCGGCAACAGTTGTTGTTACAGGTGAACAGGCTGGTTTGTGGACCGATTCCCGTTATTTTATTCAGGCTGAAGCACAGCTTGAAGGAAGTGGTGTTACTCTGATGAATTCTGCTGAAACAGGTGATATTTATCAGTGGATAAAGAATAATACTCCCCTCAGAGGCAGAGTCGGACTTGATGGAAGGATCTTTTCAATTTCAAGGCTTCGCAGGCTTGAAGAATTATTGAAAAGCAGCAAAACGAAGATTGATATTGGATGTGATCTGATCTCTGATCTCTGGCTTGACCGTCCTTTAATGCCTGGGGATATGGCATTTGAACATGAAATAAGGTATTGTGGTGTCAGTAATAGAGAGAAGATAGAAAAAGTAAGGTCCATTATGAGTCAAATTCCCGTTGAATATCATCTGCTGACTTCACCGGATGATATCATGTGGTTGCTGAATATAAGGGGAAATGATGTTAAATACAGTCCTTTGCTTTCATCATTTGCGATTGTAGGAAAGGACCAGGTACTGCTTTTTGCTGATGAAAGAAAGATCCCGTTAAAAATGGCCTCCGCGTTCGATAAACTTGATATTGTACTTTTACCATATGAGGAAATTGCAGCTATTCTTTCCAGCCTGCCTGATGAATCATCTGTCTTATTAACACCCGGAACTACTTCATCGACAATATACCGGTCCCTGCCTGAAGGGATCAGAATAATTGAAGACAACAGCATCCCCACAAAGCTTAAAAGTCTGAAGAACAGGACAGAGATTTCAAATATTCAGAAGGTAATGGTGAAGGACGGTGTGGCTCTGACCAGGTTCTTCTTCTGGCTTGAAAAGAATACAGGTCAGGAAATCCTTTCTGAACTTTCAATAGCATCCCGCCTTGAAGAATTTCGATCTATGCAGGAAGACTACCTTGGACCGAGCTTCAGGACTATTGCAGCTTTCAATCAACATGGCGCGCTTCCGCATTACTCTGCTACAGGTGATACGAATTCTGAAATTTGCGGTAATGGAATCTTATTAATCGATTCCGGGGGTCAGTATCTTGATGGTACCACTGATATAACAAGAAGTATAGCAATCGGACGTGTTTCTGATCAGCATAGAAAGGATTTTACCCTGGTTCTGAAAGGAATGATCAGTCTCGCATCTGCTAAATTCCCTGAGGGTACAAGAGGAGTTCAGCTTGATATTCTCGCCCGGCAGGTACTTTGGGACAACGGACTCAACTATGGACATGGAACAGGACATGGTGTTGGTTTCTGTCTGAATGTTCATGAAGGTCCGCAGAGCATAAGTCCGGGTGTAAATCCTGGTTCAAAATATGTCATTGAACCAGGGATGCTTATTTCTGACGAACCTGCTGTTTACAGGGTTGGTCAGTACGGGATCAGGACTGAAAACCTGATTCTTTGCTATGAAGATGAAGAGACTGAATTCGGTAAGTTCCTCAGGTTCGATACAGTTTCTTTGTGTTATATCGATAAAAAGCTCATTGATGCCTCGTTGCTGGAAGTAAAAGAAACAGAATGGATAAACAACTATCATACTGAGGTTTATGAAAAGCTGAGTCCGCATCTCACTGCGGATGAAAAAGAATGGTTAGATGATAAGACAAAACCATTATCTCTACTTTGACTTATTCGAAAAATCTACCTGTTTTTGCCCTGAATCCCTAAAGGGAACAGGTAGATTTTTCTCCTTTCTCCCTTTAGGGCAGGGGCGAAAAAAGGAGAAAAATCAGGTCTTTATCCAATCTGTCAAAGTAGAAATAGGTACAAACTTATAAAAATGCAGAATTCAATCCTTCAGGCTTCTAAATTTGTCTGGTATATGCCTACCTGATAACTTCCTCCATCAGTGTTACATCCATAACCGGGAATTCAGTAATCCTTAGCCTGGCACAACCGTATGGTACCAGTTCAATAATAACAGGATCACCCTCCGGTGCTACCGGACTTAAAGGCGGAACATCTGCAGAATTGTTTTTAATTGACCATGAAGGGATCCTTATTCCCCTGGCTTTCAGTATAACAGGTGCTTCTGTTTGATATTCAATATATTCTCCTGCCTCTTCCGACCATATCATATCACCCTGATCAGCAAATGGAAATTTCCCCGGATTATTTATCCTCATACTTATTCCTCTCATCGGATTTTTCATGTCAATAATTAATCCCAGGTTCCATGCGCTTTTGGGTAATATCTCCCAGTCTACACTTCCCTTATAACCAAAATTGTCATAGTTAAGCTTTACACTCCTGTATTCCTTGTCCATTCTCAGTGAAAAATAGAGAGGTCCGCGAAGCAGTGAAAGAGAATTATTGTATCTTCTTTCGAATCTTAAATCCATAGGTAGTTCCAAAGTGATCTGGTCACCGTTTTTCCATTTGCCGGTCAGTTTTATCTGGCTCTTATCCTTAAATACTTCAGTTCTACCTTTGTAAATAACTTTTACTGAATCTGCCCAGCCTGGGATCCTTAATTCAAGTGGAAATTTCACTGCTCCATCAGTGGCAATGGTAAAGGTGATAACTCCTCTGAACGGGTAATCAGTCTCTTCGGTAATTGTTATCTCTTTACCTTTGCCAACAAAAGCTTTTACAACTGAAGGGCCGTATGCAACAGCAGCAAGTCCGTTGTCGTTTGTTGCCATCCACATATTCTCAACAAATTTAGGCCAGCCCTGGTGCATATTTGCCAGGCAGCAGGCAAAGTTGGGCATTAATCCATAAATGTTTGAAAAATCGCCGTTGGTGCTCCAGTCTCTTTTTGCAGCTGATACAATTACCTGGTTTGATTGCTGATCATACTGATGTGCCCAGTAATCAGGAGTTGTGGTTCCGGGTAAGGCGTTGTAGGTCAGTAATTCCAGCCTGTCAGCAAGTGAATTTTCACCAAAGATTGTATAAAGCTCACCCAGTGAGAACATGTATTCTACAACAGAACATAGCTCGGTACCCTGTGAAGGACTTTTTCCTGAAAGGTGTTCGTCACCTGAAAACCTGCCTCCGGCCTGTCCGTGGTGAAGATCATATTTCTCTATACCTGCAAATACTGCGTTCCTGTATCTTTCATCTTTAGATTGCTGATACCATAAGCCCGGATACTTTATGGCCATTGCATTATTTACAACATGGGCAGTCAGTCCTACAGGTCCCCAGTCCAGCGGGATTTTTTTGTCTGCAGAAGCTGCTGAGTCCCATGGGAAATTTTCATAATAGGCTGTCCAGTCTGAACTGTTTTCCTGGATTGATTTAATGGTTTCGAGTATCCATTTTTCTTCAGTATGCCGGTAAAGCCAGTATCCTGTTACTGCATTTTCCATGGCTCTTACACCTCTCCAGTCTTTATCGGGCCAGTCAGGAGGTGAATCATGGAGATATCTGAAATAACGTAGTAATACATTTATCGCATTTGTGTCACCTGTTGCTTCATAATATTGCATCAGCACTTTATTGGCAACTGCCAGTGGCCAGCGGTCTCTGTTTTTTGCAGGTCCATACCAGCCGGAATCACTCTTGCTTTCGATAAGCGGTTTTACCCAGCTGCTTACTTTTTCTTTTAAATTCTCATCATCGAGCAGATATGCAAGTGGAACCAGACCATCGAGAAAATACGGGCCCCTTTCCCATGCTTCTCCGTCACCTCCACGCCATGAGGAATTTACCAGGTCAGGCCAGAACTCGTCTATATGACCTGAGAGACCCTGAGCCTGAGTTTCGAGCTGCGACCTGAGCCAGCCCGATGGTTTTACGCTGCCGAGGGGTAACTTTATATAGGCATTTGTATATAATGGTTCCGGATTATTCCTGTAGTTTATGTTCCCTTTGTGTTTACTGCAGCCATATATCATTACCAGTAATAAAATTATTGAAACAGAGGCAGATCTTTTCATGATTTGAAAATGTTATTTAACTAAACCGGTCAGGAGTACAAAAGTAAGAAACTTTCACTTTACTCGGTCTTGATGGATTCTGCCGGATTAAGGACTGATGCCTGCCAGGCTTTATAGCTAACTGTAATAAATGTTATCAGGATTGTAATTATTGAGGCACCTGTCAGCAGAGCAGCGTTTATATTAGTGCGGTAGACATAGTTTTCAAGCCAGTTATGCATGAAATAATATGCAACAGGAAGTGCGATTGCAATACCTATTAGAACGAGTATAAGAAAATCGCGGGAAATAAGTCCCAGGATAATACTTTCACTTGCACCAAATACCTTTCTTATTCCAATCTCTTTGGTTCGCTGTTCTACCATATATGATGCAAGTCCAAAGAGTCCTAAACAGGCAATAAGTATAGCTAGTATTGTGAAAATGGTAAAAATCAGCCCGCGTTTTTCATCAGCTTCAAACTGCCTGTTAAATCTTTCTGAGAGGTAGGTATATGTGAATGGCTGGCCAGGGAAAATTTCATTCCAGTTTTTCTCGATAAATGCAAGTGTTGGCTGTGTTTCGTTACCACTCAGTTTAATATAAATTATGTTGTTAAGAGGCCTGTAAACAAGCAGGAGAGATTCAATGCCGTTATACATGCCTGTCTGATGATAATCCTTCATTACCCCGATGACTCTGGCTCTCACTGTATTTTCATCACCCAGATCGACCTTTTTGCCAATGGGTTCTTTCCATCCCATCCGGTTGGCAAATGTTTCATTTATCACAACACCTGTTAGTGTGTCTGATGGCATATCCTCCTGGAAATCACGACCACTGACCATCTCAATTCCGAGTGCATCAATAAAGTCATGATCGACTACAGCAAAATTTACCCCTTTCTGGGTCATGCCCTGGTCGGTTTCGACGCTGAATATTACTTTACCCGAACCTTCACCAACGGCTGAATTTGTTGAAGTGACATATTTAATGTTCGGGTTTTTGAGAAGAGCCTGCTTGAGAACAGGATATTTGCGTACCATATTTCTGTCGTTCAGCTGCAGCCCGATAACATCTTTCTGGTCGAATCCCTGATCCATAGTTTTCAGATGGTTTATCTGCCTGAAAACTACAAGGGTACAGACTATCATAATTACTGAAACTGTGAACTGTATAACAACAAGTATCTTCCGGAACATACTTCCTGCTGAGCCCTGGGTTATCTCGCCTTTAAGCACGGTCACAGGACTGAAACGGGAAAGGAAAAAGGCAGGATAGCTTCCTCCGAGGATTCCTACGAAAAGGATTATTCCTGTGATTGTTAATAATACTACCGGACTATGTATAATGTGCAGATCAAATGCCTTGCCTGCAAGCATATTGAACTTAGGGAGAAGTACGGCAAGCAGGATAAGGCTTATCACCAATGCAATTAAGGTAAAGACGACCGATTCGGAGAGGAACTGCAGCACCAGAGGCCCCCTTCTAGATCCGACTACTTTCCTCAGACCAACTTCCCTTGCTCTCCGGGTTGAACGGGCCGTTGCTAGATTCATATAGTTCATTGAAGCTATCAATACAAGAAACAGCGCCACAACAGAGAAAATATAAACATAGGTGATACTGCCGGTAGGTTTTGGTTCACCGGCATTTGTCGAATAAAGATGGATCCTGGTCAGAGGTTCAAGAACATACTCGATCTTAATTTTCATCGATTCGAATATTGTCTTCATATATGCATCGTACATCCCCTGGATTTTTTCTTCGAAAGGTTTAATGTCAAAATCCTTTGGAAAAAGAAGATAGGTAAATACGCCGAAATTTCCCCAGGTTCCCAGTTGTTTAGGCAGGTTATTTCTTGATGCAACAGCATCAAAACTGAAATGCGAATTTTCCGGAATATCTTCTATTACACCTGTTACCTCAAAAGTGCTTGTTGGTGTAGTCAGTGTTTTACCGATAGGATCAGAATCGCCGAAATACCTGGCAGCAATTTTCTCAGTGAGAATTATCTTATTTGGTTCAACAAGAGCAGTTTTGACCTCACCCTTAAGTACTTTACAGGTGAAAATGTCGAAAAGAGTTGAATCAACATAAAAGAAGTTTTCCTCATTGAACTCTTTATCCTCATATTTAAAGAGAGATCTGTTTACAGGTATGAACCTTACAAAAGATTCTACTTCTGGATAGTCTTTGACTACCTGTGGCCCAAAGGGGATCTGTGCAACAATCCATGTAAACTGGTCATCAGGCTCTGTTATCTTTGAAGCAACACGGTAGATACGATCTGCTTTTTCATTATACCTGTCATAACTTAATTCATCAGAAACATATATTATCAGGAATAAAGCACTAGTTATTCCGATCGTAAGTCCGATAATATTCAGAAAGCTGTATCCGAAGTGTTTCAGTATATGTCTGAAAGCGGTTTTAATAAGGTTCTTGAACATGACAGTATTTTATAGGATTGGGTTATCAGGTATAAAAATAAATCGAATATTTCTGCTTCAATGACGAAATAAAGCCATTAACGTTGCATTAACAATGATAAATAAAATGTTTTCTGAGTTTTCTTCACTTTTCGCTCAGAGTCCCGGATCAGTTTCTTCCATCACCTTTATCTGGTCAAACCATCCGACGCCCTGTCCGGGCATGCTCAGGATAAGATTGGTTCTTAATGTTTTCGTTGTGTCTGATGGAATTGTAACAAATGTTACAAATCGTTTCCATTCTTTTTCCGGGACAAACCTGGCTGTTGCAAATTCTCCAAATGATACCTGGGCATATTGGGGAGAGTGAACTATTTCAGTATCCTCACCATTGTCATAAGAAGCATTGAATCTTTGTTCAGGATCTGATTTTGCCCATATTGAGATCATATATGATGATCCTGCTTTTACCTGGCATGGAAAGAACCTTATTCCTGTACTTGCTCCTTCTTTTGGTGTTATAAGTCTGAGAGAATGGTTCCCATCGAAATATTCCCTCGAATCAGTGAAATAGGTGGCTCCTCTGTCGCCTCCCGCACTGGCATAGCAGGCAGAAGGGATTCCCGGTGAATAAATTTTTTCAAACCCGGGATCTTTCATAAGGTTATTCCCTTCCGAAATGTTCCTGCTGTCTGATGGTTTAAGGTCGATCATGTAAACCTGCGATCCGAATGGAGCAATCTGGTCATTTATAACTCCTCCATAAAAAGATAGACTGCGGTTTTCGAAAATTACACTGGCTTTACCGCTGTATAATCCTCTGATACTGATTGATGAACTGGCCGGTACATTCTTCTTGTTTACCGCCATTACTGCCAGTTTCCCTTTATAGAGCCTTGAAGTGACAATAATATCCGGCGATCCCGAGGTAACAGTCAGTGGTTCTTCATCGGAGAGGAGCCAGGGTGTCAATTCAGCTATTTCAAGGGAAATTCTGCCGCATTCAGCCCAGGTAGCAGCAGATTTGGGAAAGTAGTTGAAGCCCCAGCGTATAAAATACTGTATACCGGTAGCACCGTTGATTACTGATTGCCAGGTCATTGATCTAATTTCCTGCAACGTAGGTTCCCTTTCCCACCATTCAGCTCCTCCGAAAGCCTGCACGACCATCCACTGTGGTTGCTTGCCTCGGAATTCCCTGCTGAGCTGTTTCCCCAGGTCATCCACCATACCTATTGGCATAGTGGGAACCGGATACGGATCAGCCATTACAATGTCAAAGGCCGCCGAATACTTTCTGGATGCCATAAAGGGGGCCATGAAGACCATGGAGACAGGATGCCAGGGATCAATTTCTTTTACTGTGTTATAGATTTTTTCAAGTATTTCCGGGGGAATCTTAAATCCATTGGGTTCGTCGGAAATATACCAGGCAAGAAGAGCCGGGTGATTCATAAATGATCTGATCTCAGAAACAAGTCTTCTGTTTTTCTCTTCCTCAGGAATTGTATCAGCTTTAGGACCTGTTGATGCAGATACAGATAACAGGTTATAGTGAACCTTCATGCCAATTTCGGCACAGCGGTCCATATACGCCTTCCTCTCATTAATTGTTCCGGGATGTATCTTCTGGTATGGAGACATCATATTGAATCCCTTAACGATCTCTTCCTCCGACAGGGTAGGACTTACAGGAGAATAGCAATAAAAGCCGAATGGAAAAAATGGCTTCCTGTTTACAATCATCCCGCCGGTAAACCTGTCTGTTTTAACTTCGTTGGGTTTGTATTGAAGAACAGTAAGAACTGTATTAGCCGAATATGCAGGACCGTTTTTCCACCCTGTTTTTATGCTGGCTTCAACTTCATATGATCCGGGTTTAAAATTCAGGCTGAAGGGTATCTTCAGTATTTTATTTGCAGGTTTACCTTCCCATGTTGTTATTGAGTCGGCCCCTGTTTTAATTGTTATAAATAATCTGTTGTTAATCAGTTTAGGGGGTATATGCAGCAGGAATTCACTGGTTTTTTCGAAGGTATAAAAACTTAATCTTGTATAAATCTGAAATGAAGTTGAATCGACAGGATTTGATAAACCGTTTTGAAGAATAAGAATAAAGCAGATATTGAAGATTAATTTCATTAAGAACTTTGCGGCTCTGCGACTTTGCGTGAAAAGATCAAAGAATATCATAATCCCATTTTTCTTCTCTCTAAGACGCAAAGGCGCAAAGATTTTATAATTCGAGTCTCCCGGAATAACTTTGGTACCTCTGCTGTTATTGGATTTCATTTTTTCCCTATCTTGAATTACTGAGTACTGTCGCTAAATTTAAGTAAATAAAAAAATATACCTTTAATGGATTAATACTAAATCCTTTTTTTATGAAGAAATTCATTTTCATACTGTCTTTATTAATAATGACTGTTTCATGTAAGGATGCTGACAATAAAAGTATAACCAACGCTGTATCAAATACCGATACTGTTAAAGTAATCAACAATGGTGATGTTGAATTCGCACGGTATTTTGTTGACAAAACCATGCGTCTCAACTATTTTCACTCGGGAACTGCCAGCGAGGAGCATTTTGCAAAAGACGATGTGGTCTCAGATGGTATCTGGAGTGGAAGCAAAAAGGTACTTATTGATGCACTTGAACTTGGTCCTTATTTTTTTGAAGTCATTGACAGG
>CAYLYN010000181.1:0-9417 GCA_964387565.1 uncultured Rikenellaceae bacterium
AAGCGTCGGACCGTGTGACAAACACGATGCAGAATGTACTTCTGCAGGCCCTGGAAAACTTCGAAGGTATCTTGCTCGCCACCACAAACCTGACCGGCAACCTCGACAGGGCGTATGAGAGGAGGTTCAGTTTCCGACTTGACTTTCCCAAGCCCGACAAGCACATAAGGGCATCGATCTGGAAGGAGAAGCTGCCCATGCTGACCTATGAGGAAGCCCGGTTGCTTGGAGAGCGTTTTGAGATCTCAGGAGGTGAGATTGATAACCAGGTGAGGCAGGTACTATTGAGAAAGGTGCTTTGCAAGGACGGGTCTCTACTCCAGTCCTTGCTGGAGAGCTGCGGCAAAACACACGGATTCTCTGCCAATAGAAGAATCGGTTTTTAACAACAAATAAATGACAATGGCTTCCTGCAAGGCAGATCCTTGTCTGCCTGTATGTCTGATATTCACAATGAGATGAGAATAATACCACTAAACCAGGCGGGATTACAGCTCGATCCTGAACACTGAATCGTCTATCTCAGTGTTGATTTCAATCCTATTAAGCGTATAGTCGTCATTTCCGCTTGCTATGCTTAATCCTGCCAGGTGGTTACTTTTTTCATCAAAATAAGCCTGAACGTACACAGTTCTGCCGTCTTCCTTAAAAGATGCCGTTAATCGCCAGGCACGCACATTATTGATCTGGGTAGGCTCATCATCAAGCACAAAGCTCTTCGCCTTGAATAAACTATCTGTAAGAGCAAAGAAATAGCCGATAATTTCCGTCTGATTAAGGGCGTCATCAAAACCTGCTTTTACCTCATCAGGGGTAAGATTGTCATCCGTGATGACATCAGACAGGAAAGGATCCTCGGGTCCGTAGAGGTAGGTATACTGCATAATTCCATCGTACGAGGTGAATGTTGTTACCTCATCCGTTGAATAAACCATGACTTTATACAAATCCGGCCTCTTGATCCGCAAACTAACCATACTCTGGCTCAGGCCCTCTTCAAAGGATGAAATTTTCCATCGGATATTGAGGGTCTGAGCTTTCCTGATACTCTCAACCCAGTTATCCGCATAGTACTGACTTTCAATCTTTTCAAGTGTCTGTGCACTGCAAAGACAATTCAGCAAAATTAGTATTGAAAGAAACGATAGTCTTTTCATATCAGATTTATAGTTGCATTTATACTTGGAGTTTCATATCGCCAGTGATAAACCTGCCTTCAGAACTTTATCAGTGACTGATTTGAATTCAGCATTACCTTCATTTAGAAGGTCCGAAGAATCTGTTGCCTTATTGTCCAACAGGTTGTTATCCGGGAAAAACCGCAACCGGATATCAGACGCCACATAAATCCATCAGTAGGTTATGTTGTTGGCACTTAAGTTCTTTATAGCTTCTTTCTGATACTCGTTCACCAGATAGAAATTGTACAATTCCTGTTCGGTATAGTAAACTTCGCCGCCTTTGTCAACCATGATCTTTTCGGTTATCACTTTACCGTGGTCATCCTTCCTGGGTTTTCCGAACAGGTTGGTGACAACCCTGTCCTCATATTTTGCAGGAGTGATGTTTTTTATCTTTTTTGTTCCCAGATGTTTGCTTTTTGCAATAGGTCTGTACATCGTCAGCAAATCCATATAATCAAAATCCGAAATCTGCTGACGGCTGACTTTCTGAAAAAGTCTCTGCAATATTTCGTTGTAGGGCACTACCAATGAGTTATAGGATTCCATTGAGCTTAAATCCTTGATGAATGATATATCCGTCAATTCACCCAGAGAACTCGTTCCTTCAACCTGCTTGAGGTTTTGAATAAGTTTCAATGCCTCACTGTATTTCTGTTTGGAAATCAGAATATCATAGTTCTTAAGGATTATCTCCTTCAACTCATTGTTGGATATTCCTTTGTCTTCATCGTAATAGTTCTCGACGAAATTTTCCTGGGCGACTTCCAGACCCCTCTCAATATAGCCCTCCGAGAACAGATAATTGACTTCAACTTCAGAAATTGTTCCGACAACCTTATCATAATCATCAATTTTCCTGTATTTTATCTGTTTGTAGTAAGGCAATAAAGCATATGCATTGGCAAAATCATAGTTTACCAGTGCTTCGTTCCAATCGATATACCTCAAATCATTTTTCTTTGCAAACCTTTTTAGTTTATGCGTATCTGAACTGAGAATGACCAGAATTATACTTGTGATTATTACCAGAACGGAGGATGAAACAATCGCAATCAATTTCCCATTTGACCGTAGGAATTCCGCCTTTTCTTCTGCCCCTTCCTTGCGCATCTTATATTTTCTTGATTCCAACTCCAGTCTGAACTCGTCTTCATCAAGTCCCAATTCTTTGGCCCTCTTAAGAAGAACCTTCAATTCTGTGCCTGAAAGCTTTTTGTCAACCAGCGCTGCCTTGATGAGTCCCTCCAGCTCAGGGGTGATGGTTTTGCGCTGTGCACTTTTCTGCTGCATTTTATGACGCCTTGCTTCGAGCTCCAGTCTGAACTCGTCTTCATCAAGTCCCAGCTCCTTTGCCTTTTTCAGTAAAACCCTCATTTCACCATCAGTAATCTGATTGTCTGCAAGCGCAGCTGCGATAAGATCTTCCAACTCTGGTTTCATCTTAGTGAATTTTAGTTATATTATGATTATTTTGCATATCCGTCAAATGGATCCAGGTCTCCAAGGTGGAAGACTTTTCTAAGCCATGGTAAACGGTCATAGTAATAATCTTCCTTATACTTTTCGAGGAGCTGGTTGTTGCCATGGATCTCAGCCTGAGTTTCCAGCTCAATGACTTTCAGGTTATAGGCATTAGCTGCATTCAGGGAGTCGGTTTTGTAGGCCATTTGCTGTTCCATCTGCTTCACCTTCAGCTCCCAATCGCGCTTCTGAACCGGCTTGAGTCCCTTGAGGTAATTCTGATAGATTTTTTCAGCTTCGGAATAACAGGGGGAGTCCTTTTCAATAAGGGCATAATAGGCCATTGCCTCCTCATTAAACCCGGAAGCAGACTCATCATTCATTTTCCCAAGTTCTGCCTTCATCTTCAACAGGAGCTCATTGCAATTCTTCCTTAAATACTGGGAGAACACCTGGGTACGTCTGCTCTCAACTTTCTTATAACAAGCCGTTGCCTCGATGGGTATGTTCTTCAGAATTGTAAAGGCAGCATCAATGTTTCCCTCCTTTAAGGCAGCATCGGCCTGAAGAATAAGTTTGTCACAGTTCGCATCGTAGTATTCATTTATCTTCTGTTCAGCTATCCTTAGGAAGGAATAGAATTCAGAGGTGTTCAGGTCCATATCCCTGAAACCGTTGATAAATGATTTCGTCGGAGATTGGCCGACACCTGTAAACCGTGCAGTGTAGGATGCAAAAATTGTCTCCTCAAGCAGATCCGCTACCATGAAATTGATTTCATACTCGATTGAGTACAAGGATGGGGCACCTGAAGTAACCTCTGAACTCAGGATGGTTATGGCGGGCCCGATAATAAACCTTGGGTTACTGCCTTCTCCTCCGTAACCAACTTGTGCCACTGCATTGTTTAAGCGTGAGGAAAGCATTGCCCGTTCCTCGTTTGAAAATCCTTTGTACTCGGGGATAAACGGCGTCAGCTTTATCTGGATCCTCTCACCAAATTCAGTGGTAATGTCGTCACTGCCGCTGGACTTAACCTGTCCGGGATTAATCAAGCCAACCGCGGGATCAGTACTCTTTTTCACCAGGTCATCTTCCTTTGCCGCATTATTTGAACCCGGATTACTGCAGGCAGCTAATCCTGTCGCGAGAGCCAGAAACAGAATATAGTTTTTCATTACAGATTATTTTAGTCCTTCAATTTGAACATACGCATCTCCGATACTCTGGGACTTGTTGGCGATCTTTAGTCCGCACCCTGTTCCCAGAGAACTTTTCAGATCCTTTGCAAAATCATAGGCCGTATAGGAATTACCCGATTCATCACTGGTAAAAATCCTCACATTGGTAAAGCGCATCTCGGTCGACGTGTTTTTAACCATTTTGTATGTTGAGTGCACCGAATTCTCCTTCAGCCAGTTAATGACCTGTTCGCCTATTTCTTCATCCCCGCAAGCAGCATCAAGCTGCAGTCCGGATTTCTCAAGAACAGCTACCCGTAAGGTAATTTCAGCTCCATTGGCAAGAATATCAGCATAATGAGAAGTTATTACACCCTTCAATTCATTTATTGTGACAGGAAAGTCGCTCTTTATAATCGATGCAATTTCAATATTTCCAGCCCCCTTGCCAACATCCGCCCTGGTTACCACGCTTATTGCCTTATTAGTGTAACTGTCAAGGCATTTTACGATGTAAGTCAGTGTTTTTTCCATATTTCTGCTGCGAACATCAACCTTGGTTTCATACTCAATCTCAATGATATAGTCTGGTCTTGCGGTATTCATCAGTTCGGCCCGAAGATCCCTGGCTACACCCTCAGCCTGATCCATGGCGTTTTCATTGCCAATCATTTTCAGCTGTTGTTCAAGGTTTTCCAGAGGATATCCCACTTTTGCAAATTCCTCTTCTATCGCGGCGATTACGAACTTCAGATCATTCCCGTTCACCAGTGCCTTGCTGTAATTCCTTACATACGTGGTTACTCCCTGGTTGTCAATGGTTGACATACAGCCGAGGCTTTGGAGCAGCCCGTCAGACGGAATAACCATCAGTGTGGGAAGACTTTGGGTGATTGCATTAACTTCAGATTTTGCCAATAATGCGCTGGCCTTTGAAGGGACCATGCTATTAGTACCAGGCTTTGCTGAGTCAGACTCTCCGCAACTGCCAGTAACTAATGCGATGACTGCAAACAATATTAAAATTTGCTTCGATTTCATATCCGTTTCTGAGTTTTAGTTTCTATGCTGCCAGGAAGTTCACAGTTTAACTGACCTGCCAATGACCTTGTTTAAACGCACTTGTATAAACGGATTTTTTAGAATTTATTGTGAAATATGACAGGGAAAGTCTAAATCCCGCTTGTAGTTACCGAAATAATCAAGGGTCACAGGAATCGAACAGAATTATAGCATCAATGATATTTTTATATGGCGGACTTAAGACTCTTTGTTTCCTGGCTGCCGAACATCCGAATATATAATTGACGCATCCCTTGCTGCAAGCTGATCAGTCATGTTCAATTCTGACCGGTCTTTGAAATTCATGTCTGACCTGATGTACTTTCAACTCGCTTTTCAGGCTATACTTCCCGTTTTTGTTCTTTTCCAAAATAATTAACTGACAATTCCCGGGATTGCCAAATGATTCAAATTCCTCAACACTCAGGTGAAACCACCTCATTAGAAACAGCCTGATCGTCATGCCATGCGTGATTATAACTGCATTCTCAGGGAACTCTTCCTTTGAAAAGTCCCTGTGCATGGTTCCAAAAAAATCACTTACCCTGTCATAAACATCGGCACATGATTCACCTTCTGGAAAACGGAAATAAAAAGGACCGTAAGCATCTCTTTCTGCCTCAATCCTTTTGGTTTCCTCTTCTGATCTCAGATGACCCCACTCCTGTTCTCTAAGCCTCGGCTCCTCCCTGTAACGAAACTGTCCGGACCCAAGTTTTTTCACAATCTGCTCAAAGGTCATCCGTGTTCTCCAGAATGGAGATACATATAAGAATACTTTCTCTTCTCCGAGCAGCTCCTTAAGTCTCTTACCTGCGGCATCAGCCTGAGCCTTCCCCTCATCTGACAGCTCCAGGGCATAGTCAGGTTTTAGCTGGTATATCGCTGGGGTCTTATTCCCTTCCGATTGCCCGTGGCGGACAAGCATTATTCTCTTTGGTCTCATCTCAGGTCTTAATTGGGTAATTGTCAGGCAGTAATTCTATAAGAAAACAGGTTATTATCAGAATAGTCCGACTACGGTTCCCTGCCTTCAGGGATTTCTGTAGCCTTAAGTCTCTCCGGATGATCTTCCCTGAGCCATTCGATCCGTGAATCGCGCATCAGTTCAAGGAATCCCTCCGATGCATTCAGGTCTTCAGTCATTGCCAGATCCCTGGCAAGTATGAAAATCCTTTTTCCTGTTATCAGGGCTCCGGCCAGCATGAAAACCGACAACAGGACGTTTGCCACGACAACAGACCAGCTGCCGGTCAGGAATGCCATTACTGCCATCAGGAAACCAATGCCGGACAGGGTATACATGAGTATTTTATAGCTCCTCATTATCTCAAGCTTTTCCAGGTACCACTCCCTGAAGATCCTGGGATAAGAGTAAATATTGTTTATTACCAGATCATCAAAGAAACGGTCTTTCTCCGCCCTGTTGCGGAACCGAAATCTGGTTCGGAAGAACTTCAGCCGGGGATCAATCTCATATTTCTTTGCCATTATTCCAGGATTAAACTTCTTCGAGTATCTTTCTCATTGTTCCGTCACCGGTGAACTCTCGCCAGGCAAGTCGCTGATCATCATTTATCCTCATGTCTATACTCGAGATGTAAAACAGGATTATCAGCGCCCTGAATGTGTCAAAATCGACCTCTACTGTATTCATGGAGTCAATCAGAACTTTGGCCGTTCCATTTCCTTCTCTGTCGAAATTGTACTCCTCCCAGAATAACCGTCCGTTCATGTAGGAAGATATCTTGTCAGCAGCAAGAGCCACCCCTTCCCACTCGTTATTCCTGTGGTATGTCTTCAATTCAGACTTGTAGAGGATTTTGTCTATCCTGTACTTGCTGTGATTGTTCATCAACTCAGTGCAGGAAGGAAAGGTCTCCAGGATACGCCGGGCTTTATCTTTCATCGAGATCATTCAAGCGACTGCCTTTGATTTATTCCGTAACGAAATGGAAGGGTGACAACAGGAATTAAAACGCAATTTTGCTGTGCCAATTGCGCGCAATATCCATAATGCCAAAAAAACAAAGGGAACCTGTGTCCAAAGATCTTTATTTTTATCTTTGATCATCAGCCTGGTATTAGCTGTTATTGTAAAATCCGTATGGCACGAAAAAAAGAAGAGTGGGTCAACCCGCGAGTGATTGACTTCAACCTCAGCAAGTGGGATCATGAAAAGAGTATTCATTATATCAGCCAATACAATGGTCTTTACATAGGTTGCGCCCTTAAACCAGACAGCGGCATAACGGATATGGATATCGCCAATGCATTCCTCAACCTGGAACTGACAGACAGGATGTACTCGGCAAACCTTTCCCGCAAGGTTATCATCATAAAGGACAAGAAAATAAAACTCGCCATCTCGCCCAGAAGGGTTGAGGTTACATATGCAATTTAAAGCCTGTAGGCAGATTGCATGGCCATGACATAAGAATGCGAGAAGGATGAATTGATTCAGGCAGGTACAGGCTAATGGTGATTTGTCATCGTAAGAACTATTCAGATCAAGCAGCATGGCCACATAATCCGGCAACAATATTCTAAGGTCAGATATCTCATAAAGGAAGGTTCAAATCAGGTTTAAGAGTCCAGCAATACTCCATCTGAATTATAATAAGTATTGGGGCAGTATAGTTCTTAATATACTTAAAACTATCGGCTAAAGAAACTTAAATACTAACCCAAAACAAAAATGCACTATGGCATTCACCAGAAATAATGACCCAATAGAGTCTATGGGTATTGGAATTGATCATAAAATCAACAACTTATTAGTATTGCACTTACGTAGCACTCATTTTAAATCGGATATCCCATCATTTACAAAAAGGCTAAAAAAGGATAAGAATAAAGGAATTGTGGAGATGATTATTACAGAGGGGAACTTGATATTAGAAGATTTTTCAATTGAGGATGAAGTCAGGAAAGAATTAAGTTATACGTTAAAAGTGGATAAGATAGGGAAAGGTAATTATGTTATCTTAAACCAGTTGAGCCTCGATGTACTTTATTCAAGATTAAAAAAACAGTTCTTTAGAATTCTTGGAGTGTACCATGGGAAAATTTCTGCAAGGATGATTGATCTAGTATTTGATGAACCAACCAGAAAACATATTAAAGCAAGTGAGAAATACATTAAAAGTCTTCCGAAAATCCCATCACTTACCCAGATGAAGGATTTATCAGAGCAGGTAATATCAGGTTTCCTAGAGTATGCATCCTTATCACCAGATGATTTCGGAGTAAAAATGTACTTATATGCACACCAATTAAAAAGAAATGCTCTTTTCTACGAGAATTTGGAAAAACTTCAAAATCTTTTCCCTTCAATTAATCCAATTGAAATAGATGCCCTCAGGAAAAACTTCCTGTTGACTGAAAAGTATTGGAATTATAACCTTGGCTGTTTCGTGAGGAAACAGAACTATCCAATTCGAAGATTTACAAAAGAGATTGTAATTAAGTACTTATTGATTTGTGAGGCACCACCATCAAGTGGGAACTATTTTTATAAATCAACAAACATTGGTCTTTTCAAAACGGTTTGGAAGACCTTCTTTCTGAATGATGTATGCAAGAATCCGGAAGATGCGTATTGGTGTCTGTTAGACAGAGGTTTTCTTCTGATAGATACGCTGCCTTATTCGATGATTTACACTTCACGGGACAGGCATAAAATTGAATATGCCGATTTGGTTAAAACATGTCTGCCATATTGGCTTAATAAATTAGATAGATATGTTTCTTTTTCTCCTGACCTCAAAATTGCGTTTGGATTTAAACTTAATGGATTGAGTGTAATAAAAGCGTGTAACCAAGTACTACCGCTTAATAGCAGGAATTACCAAATCTCGGAAAGCAAAATTGCTGCAAGTGGTTCTGGACAACCCACAACAAAAATCCTGGAACAAATCTTTGAAACGCAAACTTCAAAACAGAGCTGCTGTAAAGTTTAATGGATCTGAGAAAATTAATTGCTGGCACCTACTCAATCTCTGTATAATTGGGCGTTATTGTTATTTAGCCAAGCATGACGTTGCGTCTGTACTTTAACTTTGGCTGTGATTGGCCTGAAGCATTACGTTTATCTTTAAGCTTTATTCTCCCTTCCCCTTCAAGATCATCCCAGAAATGTCACCTCCTGGTTCTGGCATTTTGTAATACATTGCCGCCCTTCTAGTGAAAAAAAAGGCTTAAAGGAATCATGTACAGACTTATCCCTGCTAGCGCCACAAAGGCCCATGTCAATCTGAAAAATGATTGTGTATTCATAAAGTATCTGTTCGATAGCTTGTTGCCTTCTTAAAAAAGATGTCAACTAACTGTAAGTTAAGTTAATCGTAGTTTTTCTGCAATTGGCTTAGCCGAGGCAGCAATATAGAATCCTTGAACTATTCACAACTAAACATAAAAGCTCGCAACTTCAAGGGAGATAATTTTACAGTATCTTCACACAAACATATCTACTATGAATGAACTGAATCACGAAGTATTTGACCAGATAAGGGAATGGGTGGAGACCG
>CAYLYN010000182.1:0-6670 GCA_964387565.1 uncultured Rikenellaceae bacterium
CGTCTTTCTTAGCTCTCTTTGCGGTTAATGGATTTCTACTTATGAGACACCCTCTATTCCTTCGTGGCCTTAGTGGTTAAAGGATTTTCAACTTTTGAGAAAGCCTCTTTGCTTTTAATAATATAGATTTTTCTGCTGAAGATTTTGCATTATCGCTTAATTATTTACCTTCAGCCTAAATTTTATGCTTATGAAAGGAATCATAATATTAATCCTGGTAGTTATATTTAGTATGTATTCTGCTGTAGCTCAAATTGTTAATAAAGAGCCACTCAGCGCACGAGAGACTTATTATAAGATTAATGCAACACTCGATCCGGACGCTAAAACAATATTCGGGGAGATGGATGCTTACTGGGTGAATAAATCAACAGATATTGTCCCCGAAATTCAGCTTCACCTGTATATGAATGCTTTTAAGAGCAACAAATCAACATTCAGTAAAGGTAGCAGCTTATCAATGATTGATAAGAAGAGTGATTTTGGATGGATTGAGCTGAAAAGCTTCCATGATAAAAATGGGAATGATCTGTTAAAGTATTTATCCTTTATCAGTCCTGATGATAATAATCCTGATGATCAGACTGTTATCAGGGTGATAACTCCTGAACCCACTAAACCGGGTGATACAGTATTTGTCAGAATAAAATTTGAAACGAAACTTCCAAAGGGTATCGCGAGGACTGGTTTTGCTGATGATTTTTTCTTTGTGGCCCAGTGGTTTCCTAAATTTGGTGTTTATGAAGCAGCCGGAATGCGTTATGCTGTAAAAGGAGGATGGAACTGCCATCAGTTCCACCGGAATTCAGAGTTTTACTCGAATCATAGCGTATATGATGTAAAAATTACATTGCCTGATGAATATATTACCGGATCAGGAGGGATGCTTATAAGCGAAGAAAGAAAAGACGATGGTAAGAATAAAACACTTACCTACAGGGCTGAAGATATTTGTGATTTTGCATGGACTGCCTGGCCGGGGTATGATGTTTATAATGATGAATGGAAGCATGTAAAGATCACCCTTCTCATACCACATATAAGGAAGGATCAGGTTGAAAGACAGTTCAGGGCAGTGAAAAATGCTCTTGAATACCTGTCAGAGAATGTAGGACCATTTCCATGGCCACACCTTACCTTTGTCGATCCCCCTACAAAAGGAGGATTTGCAGGAGGGATGGAATATACAACCATTTTTACCTCAGCTTCCGCAGATAGAATGCCTGATTTCATTCATATGCCTGAGATGGTGACTGTTCATGAATTTGGTCATGGTTACTTCATGGGTATTCTGGCAAATAATGAATTTGAAGAACCCTGGTTAGATGAGGGAGTTAATTCATTCTGGGAAGAAAGAATAATGGACCATTACTGGGGTGAGAACTCCGGTATAATTGATCATCCGTTGTTTAAAATGGCAGATAAGTCAATGTCGCGTATGTCATATTTATTATCATCTGGAAGGCAGGTAACCACAAACAGGGAATACTCATGGAATTATCCTCATGGTACATATTCAATGATGTCGTATAATAAAGCGGCAACGATATTGTATACACTGATGGGTATTATAGGTGAGGATACAATGAATGAGGTATTCAAAGAATATTACCGGCAATGGGCTTTTAAACATCCTTCAGGAAAAGATTTCATAGCTGTGGTGAATGAAGTGGTTAGTAAGATTCATGGTGATAAATTTGGTCCTGATATGAACTGGTTCTTTGATCAGACACTGTACGGAACCGGACTTGTTGATTACAGGTTAAGCAGGTATTCTAACACCAGGATCCGGGATTTCAAGGGTATTATATCTGAGGCAGATTCGCAGCGTTTTGTGACAAATGATACAAAGGATGATTCTTTATATAAATCAGTTGTTGAAATTGACAGGCTTGGGGAAATTACACTTCCACTGGATGTTATGGTGCATTTTAATAATGGCGATACTATCCTTGAAACATGGGACGGCAGGGAGAGATACAAGGATTTTAATTATACAGGTACGAGCCAGATCGACTGGGTTAAGATCGATCCGGATTATAAACTGAGAATGGATGTGAACTTTACTAATAATTCAAAGACG
Source organism: uncultured Rikenellaceae bacterium (assembly GCA_964387565.1). Taxonomy (GTDB): domain Bacteria; phylum Bacteroidota; class Bacteroidia; order Bacteroidales; family VadinHA17; genus LD21. The sequence continues at coordinate 2,084 of CAYLYN010000182.1, forward strand.
GATAATCCTGACCAGGTGCCAGTGCGGCGTTATATAAATAAATTTATCATTTTCACACAGTATTTTCTCCATATAATATCACTGTAAACAGATTGTTATGAAGATATTATCACATTTGAAGATTGGTGCTTTAAGTTCCGTTAAATCCTGGAAAGGGATCATTTTTATATGGTTTCTGATCTTTGTCATGATTGGTATTCTTGCTGCTTCTGCAAAGTCAGGTATGAAGAGTATGATCGGATCGAGTATGATTACCGAATTACTGAAAGATACATTAAATGTGGATGTTCTTGCCGACCTGAATGAGAAAATATCTGTACTGTTGGCCTCATTAACAAAAGGATTTATTCTGCTAATCATGTTTTCATTCCTGGCCAATGCTTTTTTTTCCGGAGGTCTTTTTAATATTCTGAGCAGAAAATGCAAAAGGAAATCGCTGAGCTGTTTTTTATCAGGTGGCGCATCTAATTTCTGGTCAGTTCTGGTAATTAACCTTATTGTCTCATTGATTTTCATAGCAGTAATTTCAATTATCGGGATCATTCCGGCATTCATAGTATCGAAATCGGGTTCCGGAAATCCTGAACCCGGAGCCATGAGCAGATCGATCAGAATTTCTATGATAATAATGGCTCTTCTGATTCCGGTATTACTTCTGGTTGCGGATTATGCAAGAGCCTGGCTGACAGTTAATGATTCAAAGAAACCATTTAAAGCAATAGGGACGGGTTTCGCCATGACATTCAGAAAGTTTGCGTCATCATATCCGGCAATGATAATTCTTATCCTTATTCAGTCTGCCTTTGGCTGGCTTGTCATATCAAAACTAATCGGATCCAAACCGTCTACAGGTGGTGGCGTATTTCTGCTGTTCCTGATATCGCAGGTACTTTTTATTATCAGATTATTTCTGAGAGCATGGAGATACGGAACTGTTATATCTATGATGGAAGAGACTCCCACTACAGAGGCTTCTCAGGATCGATCGGAACCGGTCGCTGTACCTCTTTCAGATCAGGTTTGATATTGATTTTATAAGGTTGACTGACATAAAAGTAAGTTGTCAGTCCATAATTTATTACTGCAGGTAGCCAGTGCCATAATTCAATATTTGAGCTGATTGATGAGTTGAAAGGAATTGCATCAAGACTCCTGTAACGCATGTTTACTGAAAGACCAGTGTGAAAATTGCCGCTGCCACTTGGCTGTGCTATGAAGGGATGTGTAAACAGCTCCGGTCTGCACCAGGCATAACCGTAATAGTCTTCTGTCCCGGTTCCTATGCTTGAGGGAAATACCTCGCCGTCAACAAATATCTTTTCATCCCCTTCGCCCCACCATGAATCAACTGTATTAAATACTGTTACAGCATCTCCGGCATAGATTCCTTTACCTTTGATATCGGCATAGTTGATGTCGCGGTGCATTCCTGTACCACCTGCAACTTCTGCACCTGCTGTAAGTATCTGGTGATACTCATGCCATGATGCCCCGAAATACATACTGTTTTCATCCCATTTGTAAGCTGAAGCTCTTACAATGAGTTCAGCTTTTATCTCCTGTTCACCATAATTAAGGATTGTGATGGTACATTGTTCCCTGAACGGCATTACCCAGTATGATTCCATTTTGTTTTTACCATCTACCATACTGTACCAGGTAGAGGACCAGGTCTCTTTTGATCCTGTTCCGAAGAAGTAGCCTGCAGGTACCCATACTGTTCTGTTCCCGTCGAATGAAATCGAAAGTACGGTTGATCTTAAAGCCTGATCAGTATCAAATGCCGGGATTTTCAGAGATATAAAACTTATGGCAGCATTTTTGGAGTCTATAACAAGATTTGCAGAATCACCTGGATCAAGTGTTTTGTCCAATAAGTATTCCTTGCTCCTTACCGCAAGAGCCACTGAATCTGCTTTAAGCAAAATCTTGTTTGTTGCAGCTATGAGCTCTGATGCATTATTAAGCTCTTCCATTGAAAATGAAACAACTTTTGTTCCCGGTTCATACGTACGATAACAGATATTATAGTAGATATTTGGTTTTCTTGAATTTTCAGTAACAGATATTGCATCACACTCATATGTAATTCTGCAATGCACTTTATAAGGAACAGGCAAGTAAAGGTTCTGACCTCTTCTCTCTATTTCAGTCTGAGGTGAGACAGACGTGGCCAGAGGCTCTCCTGCCAGGACATTCCCGTTAAATAGCTTAACAGGATCGCTTTCCAGTACAGGTACTGGTTCATTATCAATATAAATCCTGATGATCCCCTGAAGGCTGCCCTCACCTGCAAATGTCATCCACCATCGTACAATTGATCCGGGTCCGTCAGCATCGAATAATATGTATTCTTTTCTGCCTTCAGAAGAATCGACACCAATAAACTGAGTATAATCATCATTGGCAAACCAGCCAGAATCAGAAGGAGCTACTGATTTTCTGTCATAACTGCTGAACTGCTTCAGGTTATAATATGGATGGGGAAAGCGGGTCATGGCATTCCTGTCGGTCATTTGTATCAGCAGGGTTTTTATTGTTACAACTTTATCCTTTTTGCAGGAAGAAAGTATAAGGATCAGTGAAATTATCAGGACCAGTGATGTTGTAAAGCAAGTGAGTGTTTTCTTCATTTTTCTGTTAATAAATGGATTGTTATTCAAAGTTAGAAATTAAATATTAATACTATGCTGCTGTTACTGCCATCATAATTTTGTATCTTGAATAAAAAATATTATGACTGAAATACTGAAGCCAGACCTTGCAGATCCTGCCAGAGAGCCTGATGATCAGCTTATTGCTTCGCTTGTTGGCAATAAGATAGATTTATGGAAGCTAGTAATTTCTCATGCAGAGAAAAGTTTTAATGATGTTTCAGGAAGCTGGAATTATTATAAAGATGGTAAACAATGGTTATTCAAATTTGTATGGAAGAAAAAAACCTTGTTCTGGGCAGGGATCTTCAACAATACATTAAGGATTACATTTTATTTTGGAGACAAAGCTGAATCGACTGTTTTATCAAGTGATATCCCATCCGAAATAAAAGAGGGATTCAGGAATGCCAGACATTTTGGATCTATAAGGCCGGTCTCAATAGAACTGTCCGAACAATCGGATGTTGAAAATATTTACAAATTAATTGATCTCAAGGCCAGAATCAAGTAGATAAAAAATCAATTTATGGAACAGAATTTTTATGATTTTTCAGCTGATTCGCTGCAGGGAAAGCAAATTTCAATGGAAGAGTACCGGGGTAAAGTTGTTATTGTTGTAAATACTGCCAGTAAATGCGGATTTACACCTCAATATGAAGGACTGGAAGAGCTTTTCAAAAAATATAATCAGCAGGGTCTTGCGATCCTTGGTTTTCCATGCAACCAGTTTGGCAACCAGGAACCAGGATCTGAGAAGGAAATTGCGGAGGGATGCCTGATAAACTATGGCGTGACTTTCCAGATGTTTTCCAAAATTGAGGTCAATGGTGAAAATGCTCATCCATTATATAAATATCTAAAAAAGAAACTCCCTGGTTTTGCATTTTCAAAAAGGATAAAGTGGAATTTCACAAAGTTTCTGATCGATCGGAAAGGTAAACCTGTAAAACGTTTTGCTCCCTCATTTAAACCGGAAAATATGGCCGGAGATATCGAGAGACTTCTGGCCGAAGCACAATGATCAAATTCTCAATACTTAAATAAGAAGATTAAAATTCTTTCCCACTTACATCTGCCTCCGCCCTTTAATGCTGAGCCTGCCGAAGCACGCCTTCCGCCTGTAAGTATAAATACCCCATGGTAAATAGGCTTTAAGCCTGTTTCTCCCTCTTTACTGAAGGCTTATTTTTGTGTTAAATAATTAACATTACAGAATATCAGCCTGATGGAGAACCTGTATGAGGTGCTGATGGAAGATGTCCGTTTTGAGGAGGGTCTTAAAGCATGCATGAACTGTGGAGTATGTACTGCAATATGCCCTGCTGCTGAATTCTATGATTATGATCCGAGAAAAATTGTAGACCTCATTCAGTCGCGTGATAATGATGAGATAATCAGTCTTTTAAAGTCAGATACAATATGGTATTGCGGGGAATGTATGTCATGCAAGACACGCTGCCCCAGGGGAAATACTCCAGGATTTGTAATTATGGCCCTGCGTACTCTTTCCCAGAAGCTTGGCTATTTTGTGGAATCTGAGAAGGGGCGTCAGCAGCTTGCAATAAAAAGGACTGTTGGAGAAAATATCTTCAAATATGGATATTGTGCAGCAACATATGCAGTAAATCCGAAGCTGCATCCTGAGCAGGGTCCCATTTGGGAATATATAATCGAAAATACTGATGATGTATTCGAAAGACTGGGAGGACAGATAAATGGCATTGGAACGGGCCCTTTAAGGAAGATTCCAAAGGAAGCTCTTGATGAGTTGAAAAAAATTTTTGATGTAACCGGTGGAACAGAATTCTTTAATACCATAGAGGAACACTCAAAGAGAAAAGCTTCGGAGATGGGAATCGAATATTCCGGCAAAGGAACTGAAGATGAATATTTTATAGAAGTTTATACGGCAAATAACGGTAACCATACC
>CAYLYN010000182.1:6770-9405 GCA_964387565.1 uncultured Rikenellaceae bacterium
GCACGTCATTTCGCATTAATGAAAGAGTCTGGTTATAAGAATATAGCTATTTCATGTGTAACATCATTCGGTCTTTATACCGAAATTCTTGAGACGTGGAAGCATTTTCCTGCTGAGCTTGAGAAGACGCGTGAATATCTGTTTAAGGCAACGGGAAGGGAATTTGATATTCCGGAAAATGTGGCACATACGAGTGATATTATTTACAAACTGAGAGATGAGATCTCTGAAAGAGCTAAAATCAGGCTTGTAAATAAGGAAAGCGGTGAACCACTGAATGTAGTTGAACATATCGGTTGTCACTATTCCAAGATGTTTCCCAGATCAGGTATCGGAGGTGCAGAATTCCCGCATGTATTAAGCGGGATGGTTGATGCATGGGGAGGAGCCGTGATTGATTATCCTGAGAGAAGACACTGTTGTGGTTTTGGATTCCGGCAATACCTCGTCCAGGCAAACAGAGGTTATTCTGTAGCCAATACAGCCAAGAAATTTTCATCAATGAAGCCATATAAGCCCGATTTTGTGCTTACAAACTGTCCTGGTTGTAATATGTTTATGGACAGGTGGCAATACACAATAAAAGAGATTGACGGTTCAACATACGGATCAAACGGCGAATCAATTCCTGTGCTCACTTATGAAGAGCTTGCCGGTCTGGTGCTGGGTTTCGATCCCTGGGAACTTGGTTTGCAATATCATATGGTACAGCCGGAACCACTACTCAGAAAGCTGGGAATAGAGTATGATCCTGAAGGAAAATTCAAAACAAAAGATGGCCGGCAAATGCCTATACCTCAGAATCTTATCAATGCCTGATCATGGATAGCGATATTTTGGTGATCGGAGGAGGAACAGCCGGGATTGAAGCTGCAGGTCAGCTTGCAAAGGCCGGATTTTCAGTTACTCTGCTCGAAAAAGAGAAGGAGCTTGGGGGACATGTTCGTAACTGGTACCATTTGTTTCCCGACAGGAAAAACAGCTCTGAAGTTATTACATATATTGATGGCGTTGCTGCGAACAAGGATATAAGGATACTGAAGAATACCAGTCTGGAAAGAGCAGAGAGAAGAGAAAGAAAATTTGTAATAAGAACTTCTGGTGGAGAAGAGATTAATACCAAAGCAATAGTTGTGGCAACAGGTTTTGATCTGTTCAAAAGCGAAAGGAAAGAGGAGTATGGCTACGGGATCTATGAGAATGTAATTACATCTGCAGATCTCGAGAAAATGTTCCGCAGCGGTGAAGTTAAACTAAAGAATGGTAATTCACCAGTTAAGATTGGTCTGGTACACTGTGTGGGATCGAGAGATGAAAAATCAGGCAATCTTTACTGTTCAAAATTGTGCTGTGTTACTGCTGTTAAGCAGGCTATTGAGCTGAGGCAGATGCTTCCTGGATCTAAAGTATTTTGTTTTTATATGGATATGCGAATGGGTGGAGCATACTATGAGGAACTTTACCTCGAGGCCCAGGAGAAACATGCAGTGAGTTTTATAAGGGGTAAAGTATCTGAGGTTGGAGAGGCTCATAACGGAAAACTTATAATCAAGGCAGAAGATACTCTCGCAGGCCGTCCTTTGAGGATTGAACTGGATTTGCTTGTACTGATGGCAGGCATGGAGATTTCAGAAGGTGGCAGGTTTATCTCTTCTTCTCTTAACCTGGAAAGAGGTGTCAATAAATTCTTCAGGACCAGAGATAATCTCACAGGAAGTAACCTCAGCAATGTTGCAGGCGTATTCTATGCCGGAACCTGCACAGCACCCATGAGTATACCTGAAACGATATCTCATTCAAGAGGAGCCGTTGCGGAAGTGATTAATTACCTGAAAAATGGCAGGGAATAATATGAGCAAATTTGGATTTACCATATCGAAAGCAAGGTTTATCGATTATGAGTCGAATGACAGGAGCATTTCAGATTACATTGCCGCAAAAGAGCCATCGTTCCTGCGATGCATTGAATGTGGATGCTGCTCTGCCACCTGCACAGCTGCCAGATACACGCAAATAAGTCTGCGCGAACTTCATATTCTGGTAAAGAGAGGTGAGAACGGACAGGTTTACAGGACAATCAAAAAATGCATGTTATGCGGTAAATGTACACTTGTCTGCCCCAGAGGCGTAAACACCAGGAATATAATAACACTTATAAAAGAAGAATACAGGAAATTAGAAAACCATGCAGTTTGATCCATTTGTAATACCTTTTAATATAGGACTTTACTTCATTCTTTCCTATGCAGTAGGACGATCTGTAAAATGGTTTCTTGAACTATCCAGGGCTGATAAACTCAGATTGCAGCGAGGATTCTTCGGAAGAGCTTTTGCCCTTTCCCTGAAAGAGATATTTATGGAAAGCCTGATTCACAGAAAGATACTAAAAACAAATTTCAGGCTTGGATATATGCATATGAGCCTTGCATTCGGCTGGTTCCTGCTAATAGTGTTTGGGACAATAGAAGCCGATGTATTTGGATCCAGTCATCTGAATGCTCCTTATAAATCAATATTCTTCAGGTTCTTTAATCCGGAACATGGACGATTTGGATTTGAGGCGGTCTATGGCTTCCTGATGGACTTTATACTGGCTTTTATATTATCCGGTTTATTGCTGGCAATCATCAAGCGC
>CAYLYN010000183.1:0-9391 GCA_964387565.1 uncultured Rikenellaceae bacterium
ACATCAATCTGAATATCAGTAAGTGATCTTTTGTAAGGAGTGAAGCTGACCCTTACAATACGTTCCTTCCTCTTTCTTTCAATGCTCGGAGGCGACCAGTATTCTTTTATCTGTGCAATTTCACCCAGTCGGATGATCTGCCCCATTGGATTAGTTATGCCTATGTTTTCTATTTCTGTAAGCGTACTTCTCGAATCTTTCTTAAGCCGGACCACAACATCATATTCATCACCAAACTGTCTGAGACGGGTAGCTGTCATTCCATCGATCCTGTTCTTGACTGCCATTGAAGCCATTGCAGTATTCAGACCATTTGCACTCATCTTATTCTGATCAAAAATAATCTGAAGTTCCGGTTTTGATTTTGCGCGACTGATTGTAACGTCTTTACAGCCCTGGATCCCTTTAATCTTTTCAGAAAGCTTCTCTGCAACGATATTTGTCTGGGCGATATCATATCCATAAACTTCAACATCCACTTTGCTTCCGCCAAAACTTCCCATATTGTCGGAGGTTGTTACCTGATAATTAACAATCTCCGACATTTTTGACAGATCTTCTCTCATTTCATCAGCTATTTCAAAAACCGATTTGGATCTCTCCTCAATTGGTACAAGACTAAGGCTGTACCTGATAGTGTGGGTACCTCCGGCCTGGAAAATAGATGCAAAACCACCCTGATCATCAGCCCCGGAATTGGTTGAGATAATATGAACCTCCGGGTATTTTTCCTGTATCAGCCTGTCAATTTTATCAGCAGTCATAATGGTCTGTTCAACCCGGGTACCTGTCTGAAGATCTATTGTAAGTGAAAGGCGTGATTCATCAGCTTCCGGGAAGAATTCTGTTTTAATAACAGCAAATAATCCCATTGAAAAGACAAACACAATTACAGCCACTATAGTCACAAACGTTTTATGATGAAGAGCCCATCTCAGTGTTCTTTCATAATAACGGTCAAGCCAGTCAAGTCCTTTTCTGATACTTCCGTCGTAAGTCCAGAAAGAGGCATCTTTTTTAATGGGATACCATTTTAACAGGAGTGCGCTTAATGTAGGTGTAAGGGTAATAGCTGCGAATACAGATGTTACAATTGTGATGGTAACGATCATACCAAGCTGCCTGAACAGAACCCCGGTTAATCCTGTTACGAAAGTAAGGGGGAAGAATACAGCTACCACAGTCATTGTTGTTACAATTACGGCAAGCCATACCTCGTTTGTTGCATATATTGCTGCTTCCCTGGGCCGGCTGCCCCTTTCAATATGCTTGGTGATATTTTCAAGCACAACAATAGCATCATCCACGACCATCCCGATTGCAATTGACAATGATGTCAGGGAAATAATATTTATAGAGGCATCTGAAACAAAAAGATAGATGAATGCCACAATCAGTGATATGGGTATTGTAAGTATTATTATAAAGGTGGCTCTCCATCTTCCAAGGAAAAAGAGTACCACCAAAACCACAAATATTGCAGCATACATCAGTGTCTCAGAAAGGTTGCTTATTGAGCCCTTAATAAATGATGCACTGTCGAACAATTTCTCAATTTTAACATCTTCAGGAAGATCTTTGACAAGTGTCGACAGCATTTCATCGACATCCTCCGTAACTTTTACAGTATTGCCTCCTGATTGCTTCTGGACAAACATGGCCATGCCTTTTTCGCCATTGATCTTTGCGTCAAACTTTGATTCGCGGATGGTATCCCTGACTTCGGCCACATCTCTCAGATAGACATTATTACCGTTATAACTGCTTATAACAAGATTCTTAACAATATCACTTTCAGGAAATTCTCCCTGTATACGCAGAGGATAATCAGTCTTACCCATTTCAAGGTAACCTGCAGGCAGGTTCATATTCTCTGCACGCAATACATTTCCTATCTGCTCGATGGTAAGGTTGTAAGCTTCCATTTTTCGGGGGTCTACATCAATATATACCTTTCGCCCCGGAACGCCTGTCAGCGAAACAGATCCAACACCTTCAATCCTGTTAAGTGGGTTAACTATCTTCTCATCAAGTATTTTCTCAAGGCCAGCGTAGCTCTCTTTAGCTGTAATAGCATAGAATACAATAGGCATAAAGCTTGTGCTGAACTTTATGATTGTTGGTTTTTCACAATCTTCAGGCAGGTACCTTTCTGTGAAGCTTAATGAGCTCCTGATATCATTAGAGGCTTCATCGAGGTTAGTGCCATATTCAAAATTCATAAAAATGACCGAATTGGCATCACTTGATGTGGAGGTGATCTCTTTAAGATTACTGACCGAGTTGAGTGAATTTTCAAGTGGTCTTGTAACATTGGTCTCAATATCAGAGGCACTGGCACCGGGATATGTAGTATAGACTACCACAAAAGGCAGCTCTATCTCGGGATAAAGATCTACCGGTAATTGCTTAAGGGAATATAGTCCCATAACCATTAACCCGACAAAAATCAGGATTGTTGTTACAGGACGTTTTACGGATGCACTATAGATACTCATAAATAATAATTTTTTAAAATAACAATTTTAAATAACCTGCTCAGTCCTGTCGCCATTTATAAGACGTGCCTGTCCTTCTGTAACGATCTGATCGCCTTCTTTGATACTTTCAGAAATAATTTCAAGTTTATCATCGAACCTTTTTCCGAGTTGTACTTCAATCCTTTCAGCAATATTATTTTTATTAATGAATACATATCTGGTATTTGTGCCTTCCTGCACCATAACAGTATTTGCAGGTACAACAAAAGTTTCGACCTCGCCCAGGTCCATTGATACTCTGACAAACATACCGGGTTTGAGCATCTCGTTCCTGTTAGCAAGTTCAAGTTCCACGCTGAAAGATCGTGTTGCTGAATTCACTGTTGGAGCAACCAGGTACACAGTACCTGAGAAACTCTCATTCTGGTAAACATCTGCATTTATTTCAGCTTTCATCCCTTTTCTGATGAGCGGATAATACTGCTCAGAAATATTCACAGTAACCTTCAGAGGATTAATCTGCATTACCGTCACTATTGCTGCCCTGCCGGCAGCAGTGGTGGGAGTACCTGAATACATTTCACCGTCTTCAAAATATTTACCGGTCACTATTCCGTCGAATGGAGCTTTTAAAAGGGTATTCTGCTCCATAAAATCCACGTTTGTCTTTGTTACCTCATATTGAGTCTTCATCTGGTCATACTGCTGCTGTTTGACGCTTCCTGTGCTCAGGAGTGTGTCAAGACGTGAAAGGTCTTTTTCAAGGTTACTCAGTTGCAGTTTCATCTGGTAAAGCTGTGTCCTGTCCATCAGAAAAAGTTCCTGTCCTTTCTTTATTCTGTCACCTACTTCAACATATATCCTGTCTATTCTGCCAGGCGTGGATGGTGCCATATTCACCTCTTCAAATGGCAGAATTGTGGCAGTATAATCAATTGTCCTTCCAATCCTGGTTTTTGCCAGAGTCAGAGTTTTTACAGGGATCACTCCTCTGTCTGTAGCAGAGGCCAAGGATTGTCCCGCATCAGCAGGTTTATCACTTTTCGATGAACAACCGGAAAAAAGAAGTCCGCATATCAGGATTACCGGGATTGTGCTTAAGTATTTCATTATTTTATTATTAAAAGATTTCTGTTTATTATATATTATTAAGGAGTTTATCAAGAGCTATTTTTGTCTGAAGCAGGTTGAGCAGGGCTGAGACGTAGTTGTTTTCTGCCTGAAGGTACTGCTGATTGGCCTGGGTCAGGTCAAGGCTTGATGCCATACCCTGGCGGTATTTGTTCTCCATACTTGTATATACCCTTTTCGAGACCTCCACATTTTCCTTCTGACTAATATACTGCTGGTTGGCATTTACAAGGTTATACCTGAGCTGTTTTTCCTGGAGAAGCAGTTGTTCAGTAACCATCTCCTTTGTAGTCCTGGCTTTTTCGAGATTGATCTGTGCCTTCCTGATCTTGCTGTATCTCTGTCCGCTCGCAAATATAGGTACTGTTATCTGTAAACCTGTCATTGAATTGGGGAACCACTGTAATTCGCTGACCTTGTCACCCATTCCGTTCGTTCCATATGTGTAAAATCCTGAAAGGGTGGGAAGTACTGAAGCTTTCTGAGTTTTCAGATTAAGTTCAGACATCTGTTCCTGGCCTTCGATCAGTTGATAATTAACATTCTGTCTGTGGTCGAATTCCTGAGACAGCAGGGCATCAACATTGATCATTTCGGTCAGGCTTTCAAGTGTTTCGGAGATAACAATTTTTGTATCAGGGCTTACTCCAAGCTGAAATCTCAGCAGGTTATAGTTGAGTTCGATATTTCTTTGCATCGAGCTGCGGGCATTTTCGATCATGGTAACATTCGAAACCATCTGGTCCACATCTGTTGCCTCTGCCATACCTGCAGAAAACATCGACTTTGTTGATTTAAGAGTTTCCTGAAGGTTGGCCATATTTGCATCCAGAATTCTAAGTGACTCTTCCGACACAATTATGAGAAAATATGCAGTGCTTACAGACTCCCTAGTATCCTGCTCCGATTTAACCAGATTCTTCTCACTTAATTTATTGGCGAGTTTTGTTGTTTCAATTCCTACATACAATGGTGCGTTGAAGAGAAGCATGCTTGCCTGAACACTGCCGCCTGAGTTGAACTGCGATCCAAATGTTACAGGAACTTTCTCTCCTGGTCTTCCAAAGAAATCACCAGGTAAAAGTGTGGTCATCAGTTTAAGATTATCGGTAAATGTCCCTGATGCATCTATCGTGGGAAGTGCATTTGAAATTGTCTCCCATACCGCGACCCTTGAAGCTTCAATCTCCTGCCTTGCATTAATTACCGCCTTATTATTAAGAATGGCATAATCCTGTGCTTCTTTAAGGGAAAGCCTTAATTCACTGTTATCACTTTGGGCAGAAAGTGATGATAATGTCATTATAAACAAAATCGTTGTTAAAATAAATAATTTATGTTTCATATATTAAAAGTGTTTTTCTGTTTGATATTTATATGGTAAATCACCTTAAATTTTTTCAACACTGCTGTCGATCAGTTGTATTCCTTCATAAGTTGATATCCCTCGCAGATAATTAATCATGCCATTTTTAATAACTTCCTGCCGGGTGAAATCTTCGAAGGGATACAACTCATTATCCATTACAGACATTGCGAGAGTATAAAGACAACGGTTTACAATGTTAGCATTAATGTCATTCCTGAACAGCTTCTGTTTTATACCACGTTCTATAATCTCAATGTTACTCCTGTAATCAGGAATTTGGCAATTGCCTGACTTATTAGCCAGCTCTCCGCTATAATACTTCTTCATATCCTCATGAAATGCCGGACTCATGGACATGTAATGATCCTTGTTCAATTCAATAACCCTGAAGATAGCTTCAATGGCATTATCAGAACTGTCAAGAATCTTTTTAATAAGCGATTTGTGTTTTTCGGTCATCAGTATGAGAACTCCTTTAAATATTTCGTCTTTATCCTGAAAATTTTCATAGATAGTCCTTTTCGAAATACCAATATGGTTTGCAAGTGAGTCCATAGTAACCGACTTTGTGCCATACATCTTGAAAAGCTGTGATGCACCTTCAATAATCCTATCTCTGATCTCCATGAAATATTTATTATTTGAGCGCAAAAATGTGAAAACTTTTTCAGTTTACAAAGTTTTTATAGTTTTTCTGCGGAATTTTTCTGCAAACGGAAGTTTTTCACCGGTGAATGGAGAACGGCAAAAAAGGTGCAAAGGCACAAAGGCGCTAAGGTGTAATGTAACAAAGGCAAAGATAAGTTTTTTCCGTGGTCTGACCATTATCAGACACTGTTTCGCCTTTGCGCCACTGAGCCTTTGCGCTAACTTTCCATTTGCTTATAAAACAGAAGTTGACTAACTTCGTATGAATAACATTACATTATTAAATAACACTGATATGAACTATAACCCTGAACTCCGCATCAAAGAATTAGGACTGATCCTTCCACCCACTCCCAAACCGGTAGGTGTTTACAAGCCTGTACTTGTTGTTGATAATCTGCTTTATGTCTCAGGCCAGGGACCTCTGAAGTCTGATGGAACACTGATTACAGGAAGGCTTGGTGCGGATCTTGATCTGGATGAAGGCAAAATTGCTGCAAGACAGGTAGGGCTTACAATGATTTCTACAATTAAAACTCATTTCGGTGAACTGAACAGGATAAAAAGGCTTGTAAAAGTCCTGGGAATGGTCAATTGTATTCCCGGTTTTGACAAACAGCCAGCAGTCATAAATGGTTTCAGCGAATTGATGGCCGAACTTTTCGGCGAGGAAAACGGTATCGGGGTGAGAAGCGCTGTAGGAATGATGCTCCCATCAAATATTGCAGTGGAAATTGAGGCCATTTTTGAACTTAATCGCTAAATCACAACCAGTTAACAGATGAAATCAGGGCAAAACTGGTATGAAGCAGTCAACATAAGTGAGGTTCCTTCGCCGGCACTGCTCGTCTATCCCGACAGGATAGAGAGCAATATCCGTAAGATGGTAGAGATAGCCGGCGATGTCAGCAGACTCAGGCCTCATGTTAAAACACATAAAATGCCTGAGATAATAAAACTGCAGTTAAAACATAACATTAAAAAATTCAAGTGTTCAACAATTGCCGAGGCAGAAATGTCAGCAAAATCAGGTGCTCCTGATATCCTGCTGGCACTTCAGCCTGTCGGTCCGAATATTGATAGGTTCTTTACCCTGAAGCAAAAATTTGCCGACACAAAATTCTCCTGCATTACCGATACCGAAGAAGTAGTAAGGCAGTTAGCCGAAGCAGCAGTCAGGTTTGGACTCGAAACGCATCTCTGGCTCGATATTAATAACGGCATGAACAGGTCCGGGATCCCGCCTGATGAAAAAGCAGTATCTCTTTATGAAGCCATAAGCAGCTTACCTATGCTAAAGGCTGAAGGACTCCATGTTTATGACGGGCATATAAGAGATTCTGAATTCCTTTTGAGAAAGAAGAATAGCGACGAAGGTTTTGTTAAAGTGATTGACCTCGCAGAGGAGCTTGGTAAATTGTCAAAACACAGGATCAATATAGTAGCCGGAGGATCACCCACATTCAGGATACATGCTCAGCGTGAAAGAGTTGAATGCAGTCCCGGGACCGTACTTTTATGGGATTATGGGTACAGCAGTTCAATGCCTGATATGGACTTCCTTCATTCAGCCGTGCTGATGACACGTGTTATAAGCAAACCGGCCATTGATGTTATCTGCCTGGACCTCGGACATAAAGCCATAGGCTCAGAAATGCCTCACCCAAGGATCAGCTTCATGGATTTCGGTGACTATAATATTGTGAACCATAGTGAGGAGCATATGGCAATTAAAATCCAGGGATCTGAGAAAATTAATGTAGGTGATGTCCTTTATGGAATCCCGTGGCATATTTGTCCCACTGTTGACAGACATGATTTTGTTACCGTTGTATCGGAGAACCATGCTGCAGGTAAATGGATCGTTGAAGCGAGAAAAAGGATGATCACGATCTGAACATTTTCAAAATTTCATTGTTATTCGTCAGATAATCTTTATACTACAGATATGCAAAATGGTTTTCAATCAATTGACTGGCTGGCAGTTCTCATTGCAGCGGTAAGTGCTTTTGCTCTCGGAGGTCTCTGGTATTCTCCTCTTATGTTTCTAAAAATATGGGCAAAAGAGGCAGGTATTGATATGGATCCTGAAAAAAGAGGGAGCATGGCTAAAATTTTCGGGATATCTTTTTTCCTTTCATTTATCGCATCTTTTTTCCTGGCAATGTTTATTGGTCCTGATGCTGGAGCTCCATTCGGAACCCTTGCAGGATTCATGGCCGGATTTGGATGGGTATTGACCTTTATGGGAATAATATATCTTTTTGAAGGAAAGTCTCTCAGACTATTCCTTGTAAATGCAGGCTACAGCGTTACAAGCCTTACAATAATGGGTTTGATTATTGGTGCAATGCAGTAAGGTGGCACAGAGGCACTCTGTTTTTAGTTAACTATTCCATTATCTAATATAAAGCCATTGGGCCGTTGTGCCATTGCGCCATTGAGCCTTTGCGCCTTTGCGCCTTTGCGCCGTTGAGCCATTGCGCCTTACCTGTACAGGTATACGAATCCCCGCTGTTCCTTGCTGTCATATTTCACATCGTCCCAGCCGACTGCACGGATTATATAGAAGTAAATGCCGGGAGCTGCAAGAGCTGATGTATTATTCACCTTACCGTCCCATCCTTCCCAGTTACGAAGATCCTCCCCATTCCCTGAAAAGCTATAAACCATCTTTCCGCTCCTGCTGAATATCTCAACAGAAATAGACCTGAGAGATTTTTTCAGCACCATAAAACGGTCGTTCAATCCATCATCATTCGGTGTAAAAACATTTGGGATATCCAGATCAGAGGGTTCCACAACTATCTTTTTAAATCTCATCGAATCGATACAATGCAGGTCACTTTCAATAGTCAGCTTAACCTCATATTCGCCTGGCTTATAATATATATGAGGCAAAGGATCCTTGAGGTCTGATATACTGTCCCTGGAATCACCAAACTCCCATTTATAAACTGATCCCCTCACTGATTTATCAGTAAATGATACTTCAAGAGGAGCTTCTCCTTTTTCGGGATCGACTGAGAAATCAGCTTTAACATGAATTGATTCATAGAAAAAGGATGACTCGCTCCTGCATCCGAAACTGTCAGTGACTTCTAATTTATATGTTACATCAATCAATGGCGGATTATATATAACAGGATTTGTTTCAAGATCGGGAAAAGGTATAGTTGAAGAAGGGTTGGATGACCACAGGAATTTTACCCTGTTGGGAAGTTTTATTGATGCTCCGGAAGAAGGATTTTTATAATAAAATGTATCCACAGCGGCGTCTCCGAATAGAGCCACATAATCGCAGGTTCGATTCCTCAGCGAAGCAAAAGAATAAGGTTTGTCGATAAAGATCCAGCCTGTAAGACTTGTATCGATACCACCTGATATCAGTACTTTGTAGCCACCCTCCACAAGATCATTTATTGTTGAGGTAATTACATCCGATTCAGATTTCAAAGGAATTGTGAAGTCTTTATCGGTATCACTCCATTGAAACCATGAAAATTGAGAAGCCTGAGTTCCTGATGGCAGAGTTGCTACCAGAGTACCTTTTTGCGACCCGTCGATATTACAGTATATATATACAGGATCATTAATACCATAACTGGTAAAGCGCACTGCACTGCTTCCGGGAGCACTAAGCTGCGCTTCGGCACCAGTTGCTGAAACCAAAAATATTATCAGAAAAAAATAACGCACAGGCAATCCCTTATTACTTACAGAAACGGATTAGTTTCAACTTTGGTATTTTCCACTGCAAGTA
>CAYLYN010000184.1:0-9384 GCA_964387565.1 uncultured Rikenellaceae bacterium
ATCCTGCCTTTTATTATTCTTATTCTGACTGCAAGGGATGGTGGAATGTCCACCCCTGCAGTCTGGCTGCTTCGCTAAAAACACCCACCGGGTGTTTTTTTAACGCTTGCCCCTACCATCCGGGCTGGTATTTTTATGAACTGCAAATTTATAATAAAAAACAATTGTACCAACTTATCTCAACGACAACTAATGATCATTTGGATACCTGCAGGACAATTACATTATCAATAACTTCAGGATTTAGTCCTGTTATCTGAAGATTAATGGCAGATGCCTTTTTTGCAGCTTTGATATTGACTGAAGAGCCAGTCTCAAACCGGTATGCTTTATTTACCTTATAAGGAAAATTCTCAAGAGTCAGTTGTGTTTTTAATTTCTCCGGACGTATAATATGCAGGTAAACCTTATCACCTCTTTCAACTGCTACTCCCCATTCAGCAGGTTTCATGAAGCTTTTTCTTGTACCGTATATAGCTTCTCCATATACCTTCAGCCATTCGCCCATAGCCTTCAGCCTTTCCTTATGTGCCTGCCGTACTTCTCCTTCAGGAGTAGGTCCTATATTTAAAAGCAGGTTGGCACCCAGTCCGGCTGATCCGATCAGCAGGTGAATAAGCTCTTTTGCTGATCTGTTAATTGTATCATTTGTTACATATCCCCAGGAATGACCTATTATGTCACTCGATTCCAGGGGAAGCTCTTCTGCAATTTTTGCATCTGCTGAATATCCCCCGCCTGTATTGCTTCCGGGAAGATCGCGCTCAAAGGTCTGGTAATCTTCTCCCGGGAAAGTTGCCAGGTGATGGTTGTTCACTATCATGCAGCCGGGCTGAAGATCATGGATAAGCCTGTAGATCTCATCGTAGCCCCATTTACGCAGCTGCCGCCCGTTTCTTTCATTACCGGTTCTCTCTACCTGGTCCCAGTGGCCGTCAAACCAGATTCCGTATATTGGTCCGTAGTTGGAAAGAATTTCCGTAAGCTGGTTTTTCATGAACTGAATATAGGCATCCCAGTCACATTCACCTTTAATTCCTGTACCTTTCTTTACATTGCCCTGGCAATAATCAGGACGATAGAAATCTGTCAGGGAATAGTAACAGAATAACCTGATATCCTGCTTCCTGCATTCATCTGCCAGTTGCTTTAGCACGTCTTTCCCATATGGTGTACCCATTATACCCCAGTCAGAGAATTTTGTGTCAAACATACTGAAACTGTCATGATGACGGGTAGTAAATGTTATGTATTTCATCCCTGCATCTTTTGCAAGCCTGACAATTTCAGCCGCATCAAATTTGACAGGATTGAATTTATACATGTTCTTCCTGTATTCATCCACATCCTGCCCTGATAAAGCCCAACCTATCTCCTTGCCCAGAACACTTGATACACCCCAGTGTATAAACATACCAAAATGTGCATCCCTGAACCATTCACGATTCTGAAGATTTTCAGCAGACGGAACATATCCAACCTGGCCTTTGTCAAGGTCGTTCCCCTGACCAAGCAGATAAATTAATATAAACTGGAAGATGAACAGTGTATAAATTCTCTTCATGATGCATTTTTTAAATCAATTTTAACCACTGAGATCACAGAGAAAATACACAGAGAACACAAAGATATAATGATCAGGGATTTTACTCTGTGTCCCCTGTGATAACTCTGTGTCCTCAGTGTTTAAAACAATTTTTTTATTTTGCATAAAGTATTGGTTTTCCTAAGCCCACTTTTTCAAGTTCTTTCAGCTGGGTTTTGGCATCACCTACAACTACATAATACATCTTCGCAGGGTCGATATATTTATTAACGATCTCGAGCTGCTTTTCTGCAGTAAGATTCCTGACATAGGCCTCTTCCTGTTTTATATAGTCGGCTGGTAATCCATACATAGCCATGGTATTCAGCATATTAAGAAGATCCCATAGTGTTTCGTAATTAAGGGCATTGCCCTTCAACAGGGCCGATTTTGTAAAATCAATGTACTCCTGTGGCATCTCTTTCCGGTATTTTTCCATTTCTGTCTTGAAAATTGTTACTGATTCAAGAGTTGAATTTGTTCGTACCATCGATGAGGCAGAAAATGTTCCATAGGTCTTTGCCCCGTAGAAACCCGATCTTGCTCCATATGTGAAGCCTTTTTCTTCTCTGAGTATCAGGTTGAAAACCCCGTTAAATGAACCTCCCAGCTTGTAATTTGCCACATATGCAGGATAATAATCGGGATCAGCGCGTGTAAGTGAAGGAGTTCCGATGTTTATCACTGATTGTTTTGCTCCGGGAACATCAACAAAGTAGATCTGCGATTTTGAAGGTGCGCCGGATGTTATTATCTGAGGTACCTGAACATCTTTTGCCTGCCATTTTGAATTAATGCCTGCAAAAGCCTTTTCAACCCTTTGAAGGTCAATATCACCTGCTACAATAACCTGGGATACTGAAGGTGAGAAATTCTTATCATAAAAAGTCTTAAGATCGTCAATGGTCAATGATTCTACAGATCCGACTGTTCCTGAAAGCTCGGTTGCCATGATGTTGTTCTCCCCGAAGATCAGCTTATTCAGAGTGGTGGATGCCAGGTAATTCGGGTTTGCCTGGTTACGCTTCAATGTATTAATGACCCTGAGTTTAGCAAGATTGAATTGTTCTTCATCCCATCTGGGTTCAAAAAGCATCTCTTCAACAAGGTTCAGTGTCTTCTCAAAATTTCTTTTAAGGGTGCTTACCCGTATTGTAACAGATTCATTTCCTCCGGAAAATGAGATTGTTGCACCAAGAAGCCCGATTGCATCTTCAAGCTCTTCAGGTGATTTGTTTTTTGTACCTTCATTCATTACCGATGCAGTTAGACTTGCCAATCCTGCTTTTGCGGGATCATCAAGGAGATGTCCTCCCTCAATAATTATATAACAGTTTACGAGAGGCAGTTCCGACTGTGTGATTCCTGATATCTTAATTCCGTTAGCACGCTTTCCTGTCCATACAGTAGGAAGTGTTACTTCAGGATCAGGACCCATTGGCGGTTGCTTGCTCCGGTCAGTTTTTGTCGGGGTTTTGACTATTGCTTCTTCCTCCGTCTGCTCCGCGATGACTTCAGCAGCTTTTGTAACGTCTTCTTCAACAATTCCTGCATTTACCGAATTTGCAACTACAAGGGCAGTTTCTCCTTTGGGGACAAAACTTGTCTCGACAAAGTTTTTCCCTTTGATGTATTTGTCATAGACCCTTTTCACATCCTCCATGGTAACCGATTGGGTATTTTCAAAATCAGTAGCATAGAATTCAGGATTATCTTTGTACATCTGATACTGTCCGAGGGTGAAGGATTTCATAAGTATACTCTGGAAATTTCCATAGAATGATGTTTCATTCTTAGCCTTTATTCTCTGCAGGTCCTCTTCGGTAAATCCCTCCTTTTCGAACATGTCAAATGCCTCGAAAATACCTTTCTCAACATCATTCAGATTAACACCGGGGTTTGCAGTAACAGATATCCTGAAGCTTCCGGTGAGTTCCATCGACCAGTTCATTGCTCTTGCTGTTGATGTAAGCTTTTTATCCTTAACAAGTACTTTGTAGAGCGGTGTTTTCTTCCCGTTCGAAAGCAGATCAGCGAGATAATCCAGAGCATAAGCATCCTTCGAGAACTGCTCGGGAGCAGGAAATACCATTGTTAAGCGCGGGGCTTTGGCAAAATTGTCTTCATGATATAATTTCACTGTAGAAGGAAGAGTCACATTCATCGGTGCTCTTTTTTCAATAGGTTCTCCCCCCGGGATTTCAGCGAAGTATTTGTCGACAAGAGCCTTTACCTCTTCCTTGCTTATGTCGCCTGATATCACAAGTGTGGCATTCCTTGGATTGTAGAATTCCCGATGGAAATCTTTAACATCATCAACAGTTGCATTTGTCAGGTCCTCCATTTCGCCTATTACACTCCAGCTATAAGGATGGCCCTTAGGATAAAGGGTTTTAAGTATCAGTGCATTTTCATGTCCGTATGGGGCATTATCGACGCTCTGTCTCTTTTCATTCTGGACTATATTCTGCTGATTTACAAATGCTGATTGTGTAACTGTATTCTCGAGGTATCCCATCCTGTCTGATTCAAGCCACAATACCATTTCAAGTGCATTTTTCGGGATTACTTCATAATAGACAGTATTATCAAAACTGGTTCCTCCGTTAAGGTCGCCGCCTGCACCCTGAATGAGCTTGAAAAGCTGGTCTTCACCAACATTTTCAGAGCGCTGGAACATCATATGTTCAAATAGATGTGCGAATCCTGTCTTGCCCTCTGTTTCACGTGACGAGCCCACATGGTATAAAATAGCTACTGCCGCTATGGGGTCAGATTTATCCTCATTAAGAATAACAGTAAGTCCGTTTTCAAGTTGGTACTTCTCAAATGGAATTGATACTCCTGCATCCTTTTTCTGGCTGGTGCATGAGAACAGGATCATTGCCATAAGGCCAATGATTACTGATAGATTTTTTTTCATTTTAAGTTATTTTTTTTAGTTTAAATATAATTTATTATTTCTCAGATCAGAAGGTTCAATTGATTGTTATTGAATAGTATAGATTTTTATTTGCTACTTTATTCTGTATACAAAAATCTTATCAGCATGCCGAAGGTAAAGTCTCCCGTTGCAAACAACAGGATGTGCCCAGTATGGTCCTTCTCCTCCTTTGGGAGCTTTGAACTCACCGGTCACTTCAAATTTTTCAGGAGTAGCTTTAATAAGTTTGACATTCCCTTTCACATCATACAGGTATAACATCCCGTCGGCATATGTAAGGCACCCTTCACCGTTTGTTTTCCACATCTGTTTTCCGGTCATAAAGTCAAGGCAGTACCACCCCCTGGATTCATTTCCGCAGCCATAAACATAACCGTTATGCAGAAGGATGCCTGCGAAATAATTGTCCATAAGTTGTGTCTCCCACACTTTTTCTACTGATATGCCGGTGCCTGTTTTCTTCTGTTTATAAAGCGCACAGCCTTTTCCTTCACCACTTGTAAATAATACATAATCATTGTAAACAACAGGATCGGAGCAGTTTATTTCATACCTGTTCCTGAAGTCAGCTATCCACAGGATTTTCCCGGTTTTTGCATCCATGCTGTAATAGCAGGTATTGCTGCAACCTAAAACCTGGTGAAATCCACCGAAATCACTTACCATAGTTGAGCTATATCCATAATCTCCGGTTATACCGGTAGTAGCCCAGATTGTTTTTCCGGTCTTTTTATCCAGACAAGCCTGGTATCCTTTTTGGCCTCCCGGCCTGACATACAGGTTATCACCTTCAATCATAACAGATTCGGCATAACCATACATGGGAATATCTGCACTGAAATCCTTTGGCAGGTTTCTTGTCCAGATAATGCTGCCATCTTTAGACCGGTAGGCGGTAAGTTGTCCACTCTCACTTAAATGATAAACAACTCCATTATCGTATGTTGGTGTGCTTCGGGGTCCATTGTAGGAACTCGCCCATGAAACAGTTACTTTCCATGGATCTCCGGTGGGTTTCTTCCAAACCAGCTTACCATTCATATCAAAGGCATAGATCCACGACTGATCTCCTGTTTTTCCGGCAGTGAATATCATTCCGCCGGCTATCGAAGTGGAGTTGAAACCTTCCCCGAGACCTGATATCGTAAACAGGAGTGAAGGTCCTCCCACTGGCCATGTTTTGAGCAATCCTGTCTCTTTTGACTTGTTGGTGCGGTCACTGCCGTGAAAGCAAGGCCATTCAGCAACCTGGCCCTCAAGTAAAATGGTTGACATTAATAGTACAACCAGAAACAGCATAAGGATTCTGGATTTGCTTTGGAATATCCTTGTATTCATAATTTCTTGATTTTTAATTAGGATAAAATGATTTCCACCTGTAAGTTTTTATAGATGTATCAGGATTGTTTAGCGGGGTTTGGTATTATACAGGTAAATTCAAAGTCTGTACTGAAAGGATTGCGGAACTGGTGTTTCTCATTTGGTTTTACAAAAAGACTCTGACCTTTCTTAACTTCGTGCTCGATACCCTTTTCGTCCACAGCAATACCCCTGTCGCTTTCAATTTTGACCACATGCTCATAATTATGCTGATGAAAAGGAGTATTTCCGCCTGGTGCAATAATGAAATGCCTCATGATTATATTTTCTGATTCATCCCCCGGACCGATAAGTATCTTCATCTTTACATCCTTTGCACCTTCCATATTTACTTCAGCTGCAAGAATTTCGTTGTTATTGTTGATTTTCATATGTAACTGATTTGGTTTAATTAGTTTCGGAAATGAATATTCTAAGTTTAGTTTCTAAATTGGTTTATGTTAATCCATCCCCCCGTCCGTAGCAGGGAATCAAAGCAAAGCTTATTGTATGAGTTAATGTATTAAGTTTCCCCTCCTTTTGAAGGAGGGGTGGCCGCAATGCAAATATAATCATTGCATTGAAAAGTTAGTTTGCGGCCGGGGTGGTTGATTTGTCTATCTGGTAAGTTCATATCTTTTTTCCAATACATCTCTAGTCTGACTTTTCAAATATTCATGCTCCTTTAGCACAGATTTATATTCAAATCCCAACTTCATGGATCCTAAGCTCACATGTAATAAGTCTTGTCTGCAGCTTTCATTTGTGTATTTATGTCTGCTGATGGTACTTTTTCATGATAATTTAAATCAACCACTCCGGCTCCGCTCCGCGTCGCCAGGGGCTGTTCAAAAAGTTACTTTTAACCACAAACACAAAGGTATCACAGAGCACACAAAGGTATATTCTTCATTATTCTTTCTTTGTGTTCTCTGTGTCCCGATAGCTATCGGGATTCTTTGTGACCTCTGTGGTTTATGGATTTTGACTTTTTCAACATCCCCAAACTTATTGTACACAAACATTTTATCTGCTTTATTCTGACTGGTTAATGATGCCTGTCACTGCCCTTGCTGTACCTGTATTTCTGGATTATTTTCATCCTTTCTTCAATACCTTCAAGAAGCTTTTCTGCCTCATTTAGATCTATCCGTCCTGATTCCAGGAGATTTTCCACTTTGCTTTTTTCTGCATTAAGCAAAGTCTGAACAGCCTTTTTTGTTGCTACTTCAACATAAATATTAGGATGGAATTTTTTGAAATTTCTCAGGAAAGTCTGTCCGTGTATAATGTTCTGGCTTATTTCGTCGCGGAGCTGATCATATGCTGCATCTGTCTCCTGTCCTGGCGTCATCGATTGCCGGAATCCGTCTATTAAATTAAGATTTTCATTCTGTGCTTCCACGAAACCCATTCCAAAGTCATAACTCAATACGAGTTTGCTGTAATTCAACTGCCTGTATATTGCAAACAACCAGGTGATACGCTGAAGTCTGCTTAAAAATTTTGAATTGTGCAGCATATTCTCCAGATCAAATCTTTCATCAAGTGGTACTTCACCGTTTCTGTCGAGCATTTCGCTTATATTTTCGGTAAGTTTTATTACCGTTTCCGAACTGATAATCCCTTCATTAAACTGTTGCCAGTAGTTGGCCTTCTCTTTTTCCAGCACTCGTCTGCGGAGCTCAGCCAGCTCATTGCTCTTCAGCGATGATTCTACTTTAACCTTTTTGTAATGAGGCAGGTAGCTCCTTATTATATCACTGTCTGCATTTTTAAAATACCTGTCAGATAATATTCTGGTAGCTTCTGATTCCATTTCATCGCTTACAGTCTGAAATGTCTGGTTCAGGATCACTGCCTTTGATGTTGCCATCTTTGTAAGCCCCAGTTTGTCGACGAGGAGTTTTATGGTTGTGGCATTAATAAGCAAAGTGAGCATCACAATACCGGCTGTAAGGAATAAAAACTGATCCCTTACTTCAACAGGCAGTGTTTCCATTCCTGCCACGATCAATGCAAGAGCCAGACCCACTGCACCCCTCAAAGCTCCATACCATGCCACAACAGAATCTTTAAAATTAAGTCCATAGCCCGACCTTTTCATTATCGGATAGAGAATAGCCATCATAATGGCTCTGCCTGTATGTATGCCTATGTATACAATGATCAGTACCAGAAAATCGGATAAAGTGAAATTAATACGGATTGCAATAATCACACCCACAATAATGAATATCAGGGTGTTTGCCAGATATACCGCAAGCTCCCAGAACTCATGCAGGAATTTGTTTACCTCAGGACTGATTCGTGTTTTACCTATGCTGGCCATTGTAATTCCGAGTCCAAAAAGGGCCAGTACACCTGAAACATGGAGGAAATCTTCAGCTATAAAAAAGGTGAGATAAGCAGAAGCAAGAAGCACTACAATCTCTACCATTGCATCATTGAAAACATTCTTAAGCCAGAACATCACAATCCTGGCCATGATAAGTCCAAACAGCGTTCCTCCAACAGCTACTTTTAAAAAATCCAGAAAAGGATTCATTTCGGCAGTCTGGCCTGACAGAGGAAGGTAGAAGACCATAAAAAGAACGATTGCTGTTCCATCATTTAAGATAGCCTCACCATCAATTAAAGTGGATAGTTTTTTACTGGCTCCCATCTCCTTCAGTATGGCCACAACAGCAACCGGGTCGGAGGCTGAAATTACAGCTCCGAACATCAGGGCAATCTGCCAGCTCCAGTTCTGTAACCCGATGTTCATACTCCTGACTGCCATTAACAAAGCTGCTGTCAATCCTAAGGCAATTAAAATTCCTGGTCCTGCAAGAAGTGCCGCATTAGCTGATGTTTTACGAAATGTATGCCAGTCCATGCCAAAGGTCGCCTCAAAAATTAACGTTGGAAGGAAAACAAAGAATACCACATGAGGATTTATTGATCCAGCCCATGAGATTGAATGAAGCACAACCTCAAATGATTCTGAGAAGAAATGAAATCGAGTGATCACTCCAAGCAATACTCCAATTACAACAAGTAAAACGGTATATGGTATGGGTGTTTTTTTAAGCAGATGTCTTGTTAATGTTCCCAGGATCAGGGCAATTATGATGAATAGTAATGGTTCCATAGTTTCCATTTTTTTCTAAAGCACAAGTTAATTAAAAAATAATTAAGTCATTACAGTAACTAAATTACAGATTTGTCTTATGCCGGTTTTAGTTCTGTTGCAGTCCTGTGATTAATACTATTTTGTTAATAGGATTGAAGCATAATGATCATAATCATTTTGTCCGAATCAGAATCAAATGCTAAATTTGAAAATGCCTTATCAGAAATCTGGCTGGTACAACTATAGAATCACATTCTGAAAATCAGAGTAACAGACATGGATATCTATCTTAAAAAACTTATTGCAGCCGGGGAGTCGCAACAGCTTGATTTCAAGTTCTGTGTTACCGACAGCAGAAAGATAGCCAGGTCACTTGCAGCT
>CAYLYN010000185.1:0-9364 GCA_964387565.1 uncultured Rikenellaceae bacterium
ATCTTATTTTACTCTGGTCTTTGCTATCTCATGGGGCCTTATACTGATCCTTGCCGGACCCGTAAAAATGCCTCTGGATCCGGAAGAATCCAAAAGTCTTTTACCATTATTGTATACAATGATGCTCATTGGTCCGGGTGCAGCCGGAATTTTACTTATCGGTCTGAATTATGGCAGGGAAGGATACCGGAATTTTAAAACTCAATTTATCAAGTGGCGGGTTGGCATACATTGGTACTTTATAGCACTTCTAGGTACTCCCGTCATATCATCCATAATATTGCTTATACTGTCACGTATATCTCCGGAATTCAATATTGCCATAGTTAATTATGAAAACAAGACGACAATCATTCTGACCGGGTTAATGACCGGGTTAATGGTAGGATTTTTTGAAGAGACTGGCTGGTCAGGTTTCATTGTTCCGAAGCTTAGATTACGATACAGCATTACCGTTACAGGTCTTATCGTAGGATTCCTGTGGGGGGCATGGCACTTCATACTGTTCTGGGAAAGCGACAGTTTCTCAAAAACACTTCCACTCTTTATCTTATTGGCACGTCTTTTTGCCTGGTTACCTCCTTTCAGGGTATTAATGGTGTGGATTCTGGATCGTACAGGAAGTCTTCTTATTGTGATACTGACACATGCCAGCCTTGTTTTTACAACCACAGTTCTGGTACCCATGACACTGACAGGTAAAAACCTTCTGACGTGGCTTATTACATGGAGCCTTGTGCTATGGATCATATCAGGTATAACAACGATGTTAAAAAAATAACACTATTATGAAAGTATTATTACTTGGAGCAACAGGAAGAACAGGAAAACAGATAATTGAAGAAGCATTAAAAAGAGGACATAGAATTTCAGCGATTGCCCGTGATCCTGAGAAATTGAAAAATTATGATATAGAAATTACGGAGGGGACACCTTATGACTTTGAAGCTGTAGAAAAAGCCATAAAAGGATGTGATGCAGTCATTAATACTCTTAATGTATCAAGAACATCAGATGGTCCCTGGGCTCCTCTAAGATCGCCAGAAGATATGATTTCAAGATCTGCATCCAATGCTGTTAAAGCAATGGAAGAAAATGGAATTATGAGATTTGTTGCATTAAGCACAATTGGTGCGGGACGTTCATGGAAAACAACTCCCGGAATATTAAAGTTTATTGTTTCTATCAGTAATTTAAAATATGCTTTTCAGGATCATGGGAAGCAGGAGGAGATTCTTGAAGGTTCCTTTCTAGACTACACAATCTGCAGGGCACCAATGCTTTCCTCTGAGAAAAATAACACAGGTGCTGTTGCAACACCAGAAGGAGAAAAGCCGGCCAATAAATACCTGAGCAGAAACTCAGCAGCAGAGTTCTTCTTAAGTATAATCGAAAATAAAGAGTATATAAGACAAATAATAAGTATTTCAAATAAACCTTCCTGAATTATTCAAGCAGACTATCCGACACTGAAATATCATCCAGATAAATATCTCCGGATATATTTTCTCCTGACACATTAACTGCTCCTATAACGAGACTACTTACCTTTTTAGTCCCGGTAAACTGATTTTTGATACAACCTCTTCTGACCCCGTCAAACCAGAATTCCACAAATCCCTTTCCATTATCAGCAACACTTCTTAAATCAATTCTGTGCCATTTATCAGGATCAAAGTGAACCATGCTCAACGGGTAATTCCTGCTGCTTCCAGGCACAAAATACCTTTTTCCCTCGTCGCTCACGCATGCTCCGTAAATATAAAATCCTGTTCCTTCTCCATATGCAATAGAGACTCCTCCCGCCGGTTCCCCTGATGCGTTCCTTAACTCAATGATCTGAATGTTACTGTTGCTTCCCTTCATCTTAAAATCTCCGCTCATCTTTATCCATAATGTTGTAAAGACTTCCCTGAAATCTGTAACATCATTTTTGGCAAGGAAGAAATCCTCAGGTCGCGTATTATCCTGGAAATGACATAGTAATCCATATTTCCCGTTCCTTGCTGCCTTATCGGAAATATATAGCTGGCTCATTCCATATCCAACCAATGGCTTCTTCTGATCCCACTGTGAAAACCGTCCATTATCGAAATTTTCTTTAAAGGATATATAGCCCGGAGCTGACTCCACTGTAAATCCGTCAGAAGTGCTTTCAGTTTCCAACCCTACACCGTTTACTGATTTCACTGTGACATAATATTTCTTTCCTCTTACAAGTGCCAGATTGGTTCTTGAAGTCGTAAAGGATTGCTGATGCCCGTTATTGATCCAGTCCAGTACCTCAGAACCGCCAGGTGTTATTCCGATCTTATACCAGTAAGCTGCGATACCTGATTCCGGATCTTCACCACGGTCCCAGTTTGCCGAGACTTCTGTCGTGGAGGAAGACATGTTGATATCCTGTCCTGTTCCGTCGCGAACAATGAATTTTGAAGGCGGTGTCAGATCCATCTCTGAGCTTTTAAGTACAATCTCACCTCTGTTAGGAAGTACCTCGTACATTACTTTTCCTGATTTCACAGGATAAATTCCCTGATGCTGACCCTGACTGACATGGCAATATTTCCACTGAGCAGGAACTTCACTAATTAATGTCAGAGGATAATCATAATATTCCGGATCGGTCTCCGAAGTCAGAATCAGTCGTATTACATCTCCATTGTTCTCATTAATAACAACTTTTGCAGTTTTTCTTTCAGTGATATATTTATAGATATCTCCAATATTACCTGTCCATAACTTATCCTTTACACTGACCAGGTAATCAAGGAGTGCTTCAAAATTTGACACCTCGAATCCCAGGTATTCAAGGTTGGGGCCTGTCCCATGTGACAGAAGATAATGCCATTTCCCTTCATCCATTGCTTTCTTAGCAAAATTGATCAGTTCGGTCCTGTTATCCTCACCGTTGTAGCTTACTCCTTCCCTGCTATACTCTGCCACAGGATATTTCTGTTGAACCATCTCAACAACATCGCCTGGCCATGTGGTACCTCCTCCCCTGTGAAACGGATATAACTTGCTTTTATCTGGCGGATTCAGACTCCAGACAATTTTGAATGGCTCTCCTATTTCGTATTCAGCCTCGTCAAAATCAGATGCTCCCAGATGATGCATTGTATGAGGACAAATTTCTATTCCTGCTCGACTTACAAGGCTTTCCCATGTATTAATTCCATAACCATATCTTTCAAGCGCCGGATTTATAAAAAATGATCCGACAAGCCCCCTTTTGACCATATTCGGGATTGCATGATCATGATGCGACCACATGCTGTCATCGAACCTTAGAGTAAAAGCGCCCTTTTTGTTATCCTTCCAGGCGGCAACTGTTGTATTTCCCTCCCCGGCAGGAGCATTTCCGTTTAAAATAGCAATTCCTAACAGGAATGTAAGGAAGGAAGTAATCGGTTTCTTAAATTTATTACTCTTCATCTTTCTGCTTTTTTAATATAATAATTCAGGTCAGTATTTATAAAAACAGGAAAAGTTTAAACCCTGTCTCCTATTTTGGAGGCAGGATCGCATTTTTTCTTTCAATGATCCAGCTTTCTTTCTCATCATCATAAATCCCCATACCTGAACCCATCAGATCCCACATCGACCAGCTGATTCCGTGGCTTTCAGCCTGGGATACTACAAAATGAAGCCATTTTACTGCCGAGGCCTGATCGGCTTTCGATGAAACACCAAATTCTCCGAGGAATAGAGGACGTTTATGTTTAACTGCCCATTCAACTGCCTTGTTAAAATCATTTTCAACAGCTTTCATTTCTTCAGCAGATCCCCAGCTTATCCCGTCATTTCTTCCATCAACTCCCTGATGGGTAAACCGGTGAGGGCTGTAATAATGGATTTCAACGATAATATTCCGGTCATCCTCAGGTAATCGGAATTCTTCAAGCCCTTCTATATTATTCCAGTCTCCAGGACCGATAACCAGTGTCCGGTCCGGATTGGATTTTCTTATTAATTTCCAGGCATCCATCATGAAATAATTCCATAGATAAGGTGTAAGGTTTCCGTTGGGCTCGTTCAGAACTCCGAAATAGACATTATCGGGATAATCCTTATAATGTTCTGCCATCTGTTCCCATGATGCAAGAAACACATCTCTGAGCGCCATTGGATCTTTTCCCATTACCCTGTACTGATGATTATCTATAATAACAGTAAAGCCCCGTTTAAGCGCTTCATCCACCGTCCAGTCAAGCCTTTCGTAAAACTCTTTCGATATAGCATAGGGAGGTTTCAGATCACTTAGAAGATCATTCCTTCGTCCGTTGGCCTCATCCCATGCCAGGTTGTATCCGGCTTTCCTGTTCATATGAAGAAAAGGCCTTGTATTGATCCTGATGCCTGTCATCCCTATCTCTTTCATTTTATCCATATCGGCCAGGTCATGCTCCCTGTTCCAGTTATCCCAGGTGTATAATATGTTCCCAAAATTTCCGCCTCTGCCAAGACGTTCATTCTTATAAAAGATATCTGTGGTAATCTGGGAGTAGAGCGGCGCAGAAAGAATAAAAAGAAATATCAAAAAACTAATAAACTTTTTCATAATAGCCGGGATTAATCTGACTAAAGTTAAAACATTTCATTATTCTGTTATAATCCTGAATACTTTAAAGCATCTGCCTTATTCCATGTAATTGTTGCCAGACCATATTTAAAATTAGTATCCAGGTACTTGTTATAGGTCACCTTTTCTTCAATAGCCTCACCCTTACTGATCTTGTCAATAAGTATCTGCATATCTGCAATATATTTATAATTAAGTGCATTTGTTTTGCCTTTCTGCCAGAAATGACCTCCGTATAAAATCAAAGCTGAAGTATCAATTGCATTTCCAGGATTGTCTATGTAGCTTATTAATCTGTCGATACTTTTCTTGTATAAAAGAAAACTATCATATGAGAAAAGCCAGACCCCGTTTCCTGATCCTAATGCATCACCGGTAAATAAAAGATTCCTGCCATTAAGTGAAAAGATAGTTGAATGCGGTGTATGCCCGGGCACTTCAAGAGAATTTATAATATAGCCTCCACCCAGATCAAGAGAAGCATTCTCAGGAAAATAAACAGTCCTGTCAGCAGGGAATAGATTCTTTCCCCTGAATTCTTCCCCGGGAATCCAGAAATGTGCATCCATATCATCTTTAAAGGCAGGAAGCATGCCAAGATGATCACCATGATTATGTGTTACAGCAATTATCAGATCTCTGCTTCCCTTTTCAGAATATACAATGGTGCGTAGTGTGCTGATGGCTGAAGTATCCCACCTTATAAAATTGGACAGATCGATCAGCAGCACCTTCTCCTGCCCTGTTATGAGATACATATCAGAACAGTTATTCAAACCAGCCGGTTTTCCATCCTTTTCAGGATGAATGCCCGGTGGATTGCTGCTGTTAGCATCCTCTATATGCTTAACTCCCGAAGCCACTACGGTTATTGTATAAGGACCTTTTTCCGTTATCTGGGCCTGTACTGATAAAATAATCAGACATGAGGCTAATACCGCTAATAATCTTAATCTCATATTAAAAATCTTATAACCAAGTTTAAAATGTTATTTATCAGAATGGTCTTGTAAAATATTATTTGATCTTAACCATAAAGTTAACAAGATGTCAGAATCAGACAACAATATTGCAGGTTCCGGCAGAATTATGTTTGTAAAATTCTCATTATTAAACCATTAATCATTAGGTGTACTGTCAATATTTAACTATATTTGGTTATACCTGAAAATAATTATTATGAGAACTTTTCTTTTTGTGATCATACTTCTTTTATTCATTGTGCCGGGCTGTGTGGTCGATTCCTTTGAAAACCCCGATCCCCTATCACCCGGAAAACTGGAAGAAGGTTTTATAAATCCTCCCGATTCAGTGAAACCATGGGTGTACTGGTACTGGATAAGTGATAATAATACCAGGGAAGGAATTACAAAGGACCTGGAAGCGATGGCAGCTGTTGGAATAGGTGAAGCTATGATTGGGAATATTGGTTACGAAGGAATGCCATACGGTAAAAATCAAACTCTGAGCGAAGAGTGGTGGCAGCTGATTGAACATGCAATACGTGAGGGAAAAAGGACAGGAGTTAATATCGGATTATTCAACTGCCCGGGCTGGAGCCAGTCTGGTGGTCCTTGGGTAAAGCCAGGAGAAGCAATGCGCTACCTTATCAGCAGTGAACTGGAAATTGAAGGAGGTAAAAGTGTTGCTGTAAAAATTTCAAAACCTGCAGAAACGTTCCAGGATGTAAGAATCCTTGCATTCCCCATGCCTGAAAATGACAAACTCACTATTGCTTCATTTAAACCTGAAATAAGGACCAGCCCTGCTCTGGATAACCCTGAATATCTTGCAGACGGGAACAGAAAAAACATCTGCAGGTTTACCAGGGCCGGGAAAAGCGAAACCATAACTATTGATTTTAAAACCAGGGATTTGTTTTCGGCCCGCAGCCTGAGTCTTTTTCCTTCCGAGATTGCTTTTGCTGCTGACATCGAAGTACAGGTTCCTGAAGATGGTAAATTCAGAAGCATAAGAAAATTCAGATATGACAGGACGAACACCAGGGTGAATGTCGGACCAATACCAGCTGGTCCTGTCACAGCAGCATTACCGGAAACCAGCTCCAGTTCTTTCAGGGTAGTTATGAGCAACTTCAGCCTTAGCAACTACTTTGCAAATCTCGGCAACTATCCTTCAGGTGCCGGTCTTGCAGAGATCGAGATATCATCAGCACCAAGGATTGAACAGTATATTGAGAAGCAGCTCGGAAAAATGTGCCAGACACCTTTCCCACTGTGGAATGAATACAAATGGAAGACTCAGGTGAAATCAGGAGATAAGCTGATGAAAACAGATCCATCGGCTGTTATTGAACTTAGCAGCAGGTTATCGGAAAATGACACGCTTAAATGGGATGCACCTCCCGGAAAATGGATCATCATGCGATTCGGGGTAACACCAACAGGCGCACAAAATGCCCAGGCAGCTCCCCAGGGTATTGGATTTGAAGTGGACAAGATGAACAAGGATCATCTCAGAAAGCACTTTGATGCCTACATCGGGAACCTGATACGAAGAATGCCTGCTGAAGAGAGAACAGCATGGAAGCATGTGGTTCTTGACAGTTATGAGCAGGGTTCGCAAAACTGGACTGATGACCTTATTGAAGATTTCAGGCAGAAGTATGAATATGATCCGGTCCCATGGCTGCCGGTACTTTCAGGAAGAGTTGTGGGCTCAGAGGTTCAGTCCGACAGGTTCCTGTGGGATTTGCGCAGACTCGTTGCCGACAGGATCGCTTACGATTATGTCGGAGGATTCAGGGAGCTTTGCCAGGAAAATGGTCTCAGAATATGGCTTGAGAATTATGGGCACTGGGGATTTCCTTCTGAATTCCTGATGTATGGAGGACAGAGTCATGAAGTCGCAGGTGAATTCTGGAATGAGGGCGAACTCGGCAACATTGAATGCCGGGCTGCCTCCTCTGCTGCACATATTTACGGCAAAAGGCTTGTATCGGCTGAATCATACACCTCAGCAGGACTTGCTTACCAGCGTTACCCCGGCATGCTCAAAAAACGTGGTGACTGGAGCTATACAGAAGGTATAAATCAAGTAATACTACATCTCTATATTCAACAACCTTATGAAGATAAAACGCCAGGGATAAATGCCTGGTTCGGAACTGAGTTCAACAGGAAGAATACCTGGTTCATGCAGTCGAAGAGCTGGATCGATTACCAGCGGCGGTGCATGTTTATGCTCAGGCGCGGTCTTCCTGTAAATGATGTCTGCTATTTCATAGGAGAAGATGTTCCTGTGATGACAGGAGCACGAATCCCGGAACTTCCTGAAGGCTATTCATACGATTACATCAATGCAGAGGTTATCATGAACAGGCTAAGTGTAAAGAATGGAGAGCTCGTGCTGCCTGACGGGATGAGTTATAAGCTGATGGTACTGCCTCCACTTGAAACAATGCGTCCTGAATTACTGAAAAAAATTAAAGAACTTTCTGATATGGGTGCATCCTTCTATGGCCCGCCTCCTTCTCAGTCGCCCAGCCTGCATAACTTTCCAAAGTGCGACACTGAGGTAAAAGAGCTCGCAGCATCACTATGGGAAAGCCCCGGACAATCAAAAATTACTGCAAAGAGTAAAGTGATGTACGGCATTGAACTGAAACAAGCTCTCAATGAATTGAATATTCATCCTGATGTTACCTTGCCAGAAAATATTCCAATACTATGGATACACAGGAGGTTAAGAGATGCTGATATTTATTTCATTACGAATCAGGGTGAAAACAAGATTAGTTTCAATGCGGGTTTCAGGGTTAAAGGAAAGAAACCTGAATTATGGGATCCCCTGAACGGAACTATCCGCGAACTGAAGGCTTTCACGCAGAATGGAGAATTAACTGAAATTCCTCTTGAACTCGATACAAATGGAAGCGCATTCATTGTTTTCAGAAGCAGGACACAAATAAAGAATAGCTCCGGATCAAACTTCCCCGAGCCAGAAAAGCTTATAACCATAACCTCTCCGTGGGAGGTCGAATTTGACAAATCAAAAGGAGGACCGGAACAGGCTGTAATTATGAATGTGCTGGAAGACTGGACTATCAGCAAGGATGAAAGAATAAAATACTATTCCGGAACCGCGGTATACAGAAATAAATTTACAATTAAAGATATTCCTCAAAGCAGTAAGTTTTATTTGGATCTCGGCAAAGTAAATGTAATGGCAGAGGTAAGGGTAAATGGCAAATTTGCAGGTGGAGTCTGGACTTTTCCCTGGAAAACAGATATAACAGATCATATTATCCCTGGCGGGAATATTATTGAAATTGAAGTTGTAAATAACTGGATCAACAGACTTATTGGTGACAGCAGGAAGGATGAAAAAGAAAGGACAACCTGGTTAAATGAAAATCCTGCCAGACCGGGAGATCAGCTTCAGCCATCCGGACTAGAAGGACCTGTTACTATTGAGTCAGTAAGATTCTGAAGTATATTAACCAACGTATATAATAAATGGGGCTGTCTCAAAAATCCTATTTAACCGCAGATCCCGTTCCGATAGCTATCGGAACTTTGCGTGCTTTGTGTCTTTCTTAACGCTCTTTGCGGTTAATGGATTTTAACTTATGAGACAGCCTCCTTATAAAGTTGCCAGTTTGTTTAATATCTTTAATCAGTTATAACCGAAATCTCATCCTATGAGAGGTAATTTCATTTTAATTATTGCAATAGCCTCTACCCTTGACATCATGTCTTCCTATGCCTCTTGTTTTTATTTCGGTTGATCTTGACAATTAAGTTATTATTAATAAAT
>CAYLYN010000186.1:0-9362 GCA_964387565.1 uncultured Rikenellaceae bacterium
CCGGCTCCGCTCCGCGTCGCCACCCCTCCTTCAAAAGGAGGGGAAACTTATACCATTATTTCCGGCATTTTAATAATGCTTAGGTTGACGGCTATGGGGCAGGGATGGGTCAGAACAAAAAAATCCCTTCTTCCTCATGAAAACAATTCTTATTAAAAACGCTACAATCATCAACGAGGGCAGATCCTTCAAAGGAAGCCTGCTCATAGAAGATGAAACAATTGCAGCCATCGGGATTATTCCTGATGAAAAAACACCAAAAAATGCCTCCGTTATTGATGCAACAGGTCTCCTCCTTCTTCCAGGGATTATTGATGACCAGGTACACTTCAGAGAACCCGGACTGACACACAAGGGCGATATATTTACCGAATCGAGAGCTGCAGCCGCAGGAGGGGTAACTTCATTCATGGATATGCCTAATACCAGTCCGCAAACTATTACTATCGAAACGCTGGAAAATAAATATGCACTTGCATCAGAAAGATCACTTGTCAACTATTCATTTAATATAGGAGCTACAAATGATAACCTTGAAGAGGTTCTAAAAGCAGATCCTGCAAAGGTCTGCGGTATCAAGATCTTCATGGGCTCATCCACAGGTAATATGCTGGTTGATAATGAGAAGGCTCTGAGAGAGCTGTTCCGCAGAGCTCATATGATCATCTCGTCACATTGTGAGGACGAGAAGACAGTAAAGAAAAACAGCGAATTGTACAGACAAAAATACGGGGAGGATGTGCCAATAAATCTGCATCCTGCTATAAGAAGCCGCGAAGCCTGTTTAATTTCATCATCATATGCTATAAGACTGGCGAAGGAATACAATACAAAGCTTCATATATTCCACCTTTCTACTGCTGATGAGATGAAGCTCTTTTCTGCAGATATCCCTTTAAACGAAAAAAGGATAACTGCCGAGGTATGTGTACATCATCTGTGGTTCGACGATACCTGGTATGACAAACTCGGAACACTAATAAAGTGGAATCCTGCAATTAAAACTATATACGACAGGGATGCTTTGAGGGACGCTGTAAACAGCAACCGGATTGATATAGTGGCCACCGATCACGCTCCACATACTATTGAGGAAAAACTGAACAGCTATTTTAAAGCACCTTCCGGAGGACCTCTTGTGCAACATTCACTTACAATAATGCTGGAGCTCTGGCATAAAAAGATATTCAGCCTCGAAAAACTGGTTGAAAAAATGAGTCATAATCCGGCCATACTTTTTAATGTCAGCAAACGCGGATTTATCAGGGAAGGGTACAAGGCTGACCTGGTGCTGGTTAATCCTGATGACCCATGGACAGTTTCAAAAGAAAATATCCTTTACAAATGCGGATGGTCACCATTTGAGGGAGAAACCTTCAGGTCGAAAGTGATCATGACCATTGTCAATGGTACAGTTGTTTATGATAATGGCATAATCAATGAAGGTTACAGGGGACAAAGAGTGTTGTTTGACAGGTAGTGCCCCCGGCCACTCCAAAACAGAGATCCGCCTCCAGATTGTTAACCCCCGGGCATTCATTACCAGACTCTTTCTACCGATAGTCAGCCCCCGCCATCCTCCTTAAGTCGGATGCCTGCCCCCTGAAGGGGGCATAATCCCGAAACATAACGAAATCCGTTTAAAACCGAAAATATACCCCCCTTCAGGCCTGCACTGACTAAAGCGTCAGTGGGGGCAGGGGGGCCGCTCACTGAGCCTTTGAGCCGTTGAGCCGCTGCGCCTTTCTTACCACAAACCTTACACTGGTCCTGGTTCTCTGCTCAAGAAGTATCTCTCTTCCATCTGTGACTTTTGTCACTGAAGCCGGCGTATAATGCCTGACGGAAAGCAGCTCCACATCATTATTATATATTACCGAAAAATCACGCTCATTCTCATTGATAAATGATTCAATCCTGGTCCTCTCATCATCAGCGCACACATCAAGACTTACTGCACTGGCCTCTACAAGGTTCACCTTGATACCATTAGCCTGCAAGGAATGGAATATTTTTGCCAGGTTGTCTCCAATGACAAATGAAAAGTCCTTAGGCAGTATGGATAACAGTATCTGGTCTTCCTTCCTGATATAAACAGGAAGTACTTTTTTAAGTTCAGCATCTGCCTTTACAATTGTTCCTTTCTCATTAACATCAAGGAAAGACCTGACATTCAAAGGTATATTCTTGTTGTGCAGAGGTTTAATGGTTTTCGGATGTATCACCTTTGCACCGGAAAATGACATCTCAACTGCTTCCTTATAGGAGATCTCCTCGAGTTTTTCCGCACCTCTGAACCATTTCGGATCGGCATTCATAATTCCCGGGACATCCTTCCAGACAACGACCTGTTCCGCTTCAAGAATATTTGCCAGGATAGCTGCGGTATAGTCTGATCCTTCCCTGCCCAGGGTTGTGGTTTTTCCGTCTGTTGTCCCCCCGATGAATCCCTGAGTCACATATATCCTCTTATTCCTGAAATCAAATTCTGTCTTTATCCTTATTTTACTCTCTTCCCATATTACATTTGCATCACGGAATCTTTCGTCAGTTATCAGCTTCTCCCTTATATCAATCCATGCAACAGACGGGATCAGTGTATTCAGGTACTCTGCCACAATTATTGTCGAAAATAATTCACCATATGAAACAACCTGGTCATAATCTGAATCATACGATGAATACCTGCATTCGTTGAGAAATTCCCTGAGCTTATTTACCAGAACATCTGTTTTTCCAAGGGCAATGGAGGGATCGGTAAACAGATCTATAATTATCTCAAGATGATTTTTATAGATTTCTGAAAGATGGTTTTCATATTCATCCCCTCCTCTTATCCAGGCTTTCAGCAAAGCTTCAAGAGCATTTGTGGTTTTTCCGAAAGCTGATACTACTATTACCATTTCATCCTGACTACCGGCAACGATACCTGCAAGATTTCTGATTCCCTCAGCATCCTTAACCGACGCTCCCCCAAACTTCAAAACCTTCATAAAAATGTTTTGTTTTAAAATTAATATTTATGTTGTAGTTTTCAATTAAAATAATGTCCCTGCCTTATGAGGCTGGATTTTAGTAAATTTGCCGCCTGAAAAGCAGTAATGAAAGAAAATCTTTTTATACAGAATTATCTTAGCCATCCGCTTCTGAATTCTCTTATCGAATCTGCAGGCTCAGATGAAGATCAAAAAATAAGGCTCGAAGGATTAACATCTTCGGCAAAAGCTATTGTCACTGCTGCGGTTTTTTTAAAGACCCAAACCACTCACCTGGCAGTAATGCCTGAAAAAGAGGATGCAGCTTATTTTTACAATGACCTTGTATCATTACTTGGTGAGGAATCTGTGTTCTTCTTCCCTTCAACATATAAGCGCTCTGTTCAGTATGAGCAGACTGAACCTGCTAATATAGTACTAAGAACCGAGGTGCTTAATTTTCTTTCTTCAGGCAAAAGGAAGGGAATTATTGTGACATACCCCGAATCGGCTATGGAAAAGGTCATAAGCCGTAAAAACCTTAAGAAAAATACATTAACAATTAATAAAGGAGATAAGCTTTCACTGGAATTCCTGGAAGAGATGCTTCATGAATATAATTTCTCAAGGACTGATTTTGTATATGAGCCCGGGCAATATGCCATCAGGGGAAGTATAGCAGATATATTCTCCTATTCAGCGGACCTTCCATTCAGGATTGACTTTTTCGGTGAGGAGGTGGATACTATAAGATCTTTTAATACCGATGATCAGTTATCTGTAAGCTCCCATAAGCAGATCTCGGTCATCCCCAATATCCAGGATCTCTCTCTGGAACAGATAAATGATTCATTCACCGATTTTCTTCCGCCTTCATCATTGATCTGGATTGAAGATGCTGCTTATATTAAGGAAAAAATCAACAATATCTTTTCGTCTACCATACAGCGGGAAGAGTCGGGCCATATTTCAGACAAAAAAGATATTATTACGACAGGAAATGATTTCATAGACCGTTGCAGCGGTTTCAGGATCATAGAATTCGGGAGAGACTCCCTTTTTAAACCTGATGCAAGATTTGAATTCAGAACAGAGCCTCAGCCTGTATTCAATAAGAACTTCGACCTGCTTGCCGCAAAGCTTGTTTCAAATGAATCGGAAGGTTACACCACTTTCATTATTTCAGAAAGTGAGTCGCAGATTGAAAGACTCAGGGACATTTTCAGTGAGATTAATCCTGATGCTGCATTTAATCCCGCACTTATTAATCTTCATGGCGGATTTACCGACCACGATCTCAGATTATCCGTTTTCACTGACCACCAGATATTTGACAGATATCATAAATTCAGGATAAGAGGATATTTTACAAAAAAGGAGAGCATTTCCGTTAAAGAATTAACAGGTCTCAATCCTGGTGATTATGTTGTTCATATCGATCATGGGATTGGGAAATTCGGCGGACTTGAAAAGATTGAAGTCAATGGCAAGATACAGGAGGCAATAAAGCTTGTATACAGGGATAATGATATACTTTATGTGGGCATACATTCACTTCACAGAATTTCGAAATACAAGGGCAGGGACAACTCTGAACCTAAAATATACAAGCTTGGTTCGGGGGCCTGGCAGAAGCTGAAACAGAGCACCAAGGCAAGAGTAAAAGATATTGCAAAAGACCTCATTCAACTTTATGCAAAAAGAATGGCATCTCCCGGGTTTTCATTCTCACCTGACTCATACCTTCAGCGGGAACTTGAAGCCTCATTTATATATGAAGATACACCCGACCAGCTAACTGCAGCCCTGGCAGTAAAAGGCGATATGGAAGCTGAACATCCAATGGACAGGCTGGTGTGCGGAGATGTAGGATTTGGAAAGACTGAGATCGCAGTCAGGGCTGCCTTTAAGGCTGCTTCCGACAGCAGACAGACTGCCATACTGGTACCAACCACAATCCTCGCCCTCCAGCATTACAAGACCTTTTCGGCCAGACTAAAGGGATTCCCCTGTAACATTGAATATATAAGCAGGCATAAAAAAGCAGCTGATCAGAAAAAGATAATCCAGGCCCTGGCTGAAGGAAAAATTGACATAATTATAGGAACTCATAAATTAGTTGGGCAGGATATTAAATTCAAAGATCTTGGTCTGCTAATCATAGATGAGGAACAACGGTTTGGAGTTTCCGTTAAGGAA
Source organism: uncultured Rikenellaceae bacterium (assembly GCA_964387565.1). Classification (GTDB taxonomy): domain Bacteria; phylum Bacteroidota; class Bacteroidia; order Bacteroidales; family VadinHA17; genus LD21. The sequence continues at coordinate 5,175 of CAYLYN010000186.1, forward strand.
AAACTTAAAAAAATAAAAGCAAATGTTGATACTTTGACACTTACAGCTACACCTATTCCAAGAACGCTCCAGTTCTCTCTTATGGGTGCGCGTGATCTGTCAATAATAAATACTCCTCCTCCAAACAGGATGCCAATAGTTACAGAGCTACATGGGTATAACGAAGAAATAATAAAGGAAGGGATTGAATATGAGGTGGCAAGGAACGGGCAGGTCTTCTTTATTCATAACAGGGTCGAAAACATAAAGCAGATCCAGGCTCACATTAACAGGATATGCCCTAACGTTAAAACAGCTATTGTCCATGGCCAGATGGATGGTACCCATGTTGAGAATGTTATGTTCGATTTTATCCAGGGAGACTATGATGTGTTGCTGGCTACCACTATAATCGAATCGGGACTTGATATCCCCAATGCCAATACTATCTTTATCAATGATGCGCATCATTTCGGACTCTCAGAGCTTCACCAGCTTAGAGGCAGGGTTGGACGATCGAACAGGAAGGCCTTCTGTTATCTTCTGGCTCCACCTCTTACAACTCTTACACATGAAGCAAGAAGAAGACTAAAGGCTATTGAAGAATATTCAGAGCTGGGAAGCGGTTTTAATATTGCAATGCAGGATCTTGATATAAGGGGCTCAGGGAACCTTCTCGGTGGAGAACAAAGCGGCTTCATAGCAGATGTAGGATTTGAAACTTATCAACGCATTCTTAATGAGGCAATGCATGAATTAAGAGATTCAGAGGAGAGTATTAATGAAGCAGATATAGTAACTGAAGAAAAGCTAATTCAGGACACAACCAAAATTTATACTACAGATTTTCAAATAGATACTGACTTAGAGATAATGTTTCCCGATGAGTATGTCTCAAATATTTCAGAGAGGATCAGGCTTTATAAGGAGCTTAATGAGATTGGATCGGAGGAGGAACTGAAAAAGTTTGAAAATAAACTGACAGACAGATTCGGACATGTACCTCCGGCTGCCGGCGCATTACTTGATATAGTGAGGATAAAATGGATAGTATCAAGACTGGGCATTGAGAAGGTACTGCTTAAAAATGATCTGCTGATTGCGAACTTCATTTCTGATCAGACCTCACCCTTCTATAAGAGTCCTGTCTTTGTATCAATAATGAACCATGTCAACAGAAAACATAAGCAGATGGCGGTCAGGCAGAAACAATCGAAACTGAGCCTTACGGTTACTGATATAAAATCCGTGAAGGCGGCAATCGCAGTCTTAAAGGAGATTGAAGTATCAGTTAACCAGCTTATTAATATCTCCTAAAGCCCCCGGCCACGCTAACGCGTGTCCACCCCCTGAAGGGGGTATAAATCCAAGATATAACAGATTTTAGTAGAAAACCGAGAATTAACCCCCCTTCAGGCCTGCACTGACCAACGCGTCAGTGAGGGCAGGAGGTCTGCTCAGATTACCACAATGTCATATTCTTCAGAAGGGCAGGGATTTAGGTAGTTTCAGTACTTATTCTTAACTTTGCATTTTTATTTATACCATGAACCTCATAGTTGACATAGGAAACAGCAGCACTAAAATTGCGTTGTACAGAGGAGGTAAAAAGGTCACTTCCTCGAGAATCAATGACCTTACATGTGAAGAATTCGAAGCAAAACTTTCAGATAAGAGAGTCAAAAAAGTTATTGTTTCATCTGTAAAGAAACTGCCCCACTTTGTTACCGATCTTCTTGTATCAAACATCCCTTATGTACATATTCTTTCAGGAAAATCGAAATTACCATTCAGCATTGAATATGAAACCCCTGAAACCCTTGGTGCAGACAGGATTGCCGGAGTAGCAGGAGCATATAATCTTTACACCGATGAAAATATTCTTATAATAGATGCAGGGACGGCAATTACATATGACTTCCTTCTAAATAAGAAATACACAGGAGGAAATATCGCTCCAGGTTTGGAAATGAGGTTCAGGGCCCTCAACAAATTTACCGGAAGACTTCCCCTGCTTTCCGCCGAAAACAATTTCTCATCCCCCGGGAAATCTACAAATGATGCTATTCTCGCCGGAGTAATAAACGGGAGTATATATGAAATAAATGAGTATATTCGCACGTTTGAAAAAAAGCACAGAAAAGGCAGGGTAATTCTGACAGGCGGAGACGGAAAATTCTTAATAGAGAAAATAATCCCTAAAGTCACTTATGTTCCTGACCTGGTGATTGACGGATTGAATTATATTTTGGAATACAATGCATAAAAAACTGGTAATATTTAATCTCATTGTACTGTTATCCTTTACTTATCAGGCCGCTGCTCAGAAACAAATCAACTCACCATATTCCAGGTTCAATATAGGAACCCTTGAACCATTGGGATCATATAAAAGCCGTGCGATGGGCGGTATCGGAACGGCAATGAGGGATAATAACTCAATATTCTATACGAATCCAGCCTCCTACAGCAGTCTGGATACTAATTCTTTTTCGTTTGATTTCGGTTTTGACTTCGGACTGAACTTTCTTAAGGAGAATGATAACAGATATACATCGAATGATTTGAACTTCAATCATCTTGTAATGGGATTCCCTGTTGCAAGAGGAGTGGGTGTTGCATTCGGAATTATGCCTGTCAGCAATGGATATTACAGCATTTCAGAAGATGTTCAGGAAGGAGATGCTGATTATGATCCTCTCACAGGGCCATATAATACGTATCATAAGGGTAACGGAGGACTTTCAAACTTCTTTGCAGGTACAGGAATAAATGTAAATAAAAATTTCTCATTAGGGTTGAATCTGAATTTGATGTTTGGGACTCTTGAGAGAAACTATACACTTCAGTTCAGCGATCTGGATAACTACTATCATAACCGTACAAATGAGAAGATGCAGGTCAGGGGTATAAATTTTGACTATGGAATCCAGTACAGGGGAAAGATAAAGGAAAATTATTTCGTACAGGCAGGTCTTTCACTTACATCGGGAAAAACCTACAAATCGAACTATGATTATATTGCTATAAGGACAGCAGCATATAATGTTTCTGATACAGTTGATTATGTTTCCGATAAGTCAAGACCTGTTTATCTTCCAGGTACATACCATGCTGGCTTAGTCTTTGGCAAAACAAACAAATTCACTACCGGGATCGATTTTACATCCTCTCAGTGGAGCAAGGCGGATATTCCTGGTTACAATGATTATTCAGCAAATATCAGAACATATGCATGGGGCATTGAGATCATACCTGATAAATTTTCAAACTTCAGCCTGCTGAAAAGGATTGAATACAGGGCTGGAGCTCATTATGGAGATAACTATCTTATCATAAACGGATCGCAGCTAAAGGAATATGGGGCAAGTATAGGCATCGGGCTGCCGCTGAGACGAACAAATTCAAGAGCTAATCTGTATATTGATTATACAAGAAGGAGTGGTTCTGAAGCTGCAGGGCTTCATTTGGAACAAATTATCACAATTGGAGGAAGTCTTAATATATACGATATGTGGTTTCTGCAGCGTAAGTATAATTAACAATATACTCATTCTTTAATATCAGCCTTGTGCATATGGAATGCATATTAAATAAATCCCTGAAACCGTGGCTGATGATTGTTATACCAGCTGCTATTATTCTTCTCTGTTCCTGTGAAAACAAGAATGAAACTGTACCAAGGCTCAATCTGCTTACCCTTCCATCGCAGAGTGTAAAAGAATTTGAGACCATTTATTCTGACTCAGGAAAGATTGAGCTTATTATGAGGTCACCTCTCATGGAACAATTCGATAACTCGGGTGATCCCTATTACCAGTTCCCTGAGGGAATACATGTTGATATTTTTGACGGACAGGATGATCCTTCCGGATCGGTGACATCAAAATATGCAAAGTATACAAAATCAGCTAATCTGTGGGAACTGAGAGATAGTGTTGTCGTTATAAATGAAAAGAATGACATGCTTGAAACTGAGGTTCTTTACTGGGACCAGGGAAAGGATCTGATATATTCCGATCGTTTTGTAAGATTTACTAATGAGGATCAGATTGTTATGGGAACAGGTTTTGAATCGGATTCTCATCTCAGGAAGCGCAAGATCAGGAAAGTCAGCGCCACAATCTATTTAAATAAATGATGAGGAACAGCTCCCTGCTTATACTTGAAATAATCTGGTGGGCAACCGGCACTCTTTCTTTGGCAGCT
>CAYLYN010000187.1:0-9255 GCA_964387565.1 uncultured Rikenellaceae bacterium
TTTCATTCTAAAAACAATCTTTATGCCAAAAATAAAATATACTGAAATGTTTCGAATATTAAGCATTAATATTCAATTTTCATCGATTTTAACTTTGTGGCATATTATTTCCTTTTGTTTATAACATTTTTCTGACAATTTTGTTTAATAAGTAATATGTTATTGGAATGAAACCTGCATCTCTTTATTTGCAGAAGTACAATTATATTATAACTGGCAGCATGTAGGTTTCATATTTAGACAGAAATGAAATTATATTAAAATGAAAAAGAGGATATTTACTTTATTAACCGTAATAATGGTGTTTATGAGCGAAAGTGCAAATTCTCAGGAAAAGCTTGTATATAATGATCTGACAAAGGAAGAGTCATATATTATAAATAACAAAGGAACTGAACGACCCTTTACAGGAAAGTACTACAAGAGCAAGGAGAAAGGTACATATGTTTGTAAAAGATGTGGCAGTGCTCTGTATAACTCATCTGATAAGTTTGAATCTGATTGCGGATGGCCAAGCTTTGATGATGAAATAAAGGGAGCTGTGCTCAGACTGCCTGATCCTGATGGTATGAGAACAGAAATCGAGTGTGCATCGTGCGGGGCACATCTTGGTCATGTTTTTACAGGTGAAAGACTCACTTCTAAAAATGTAAGACATTGTGTCAACTCTTTATCCATGGATTTCATTCCTGCAGTTGTTGAAGCTGGCAGATACGGAACAGCACTTTTTGCCGGTGGTTGTTTCTGGGGTGTTGAATATTTTCTGCAGAAGGAACCTGGTGTAATATCTGTTACATCAGGGTATACAGGCGGAGTGGTTAAAAATCCGACTTACAGGGAGGTCTGTACAGGCAATACGGGACATGCCGAAACAGTTAAGGTAGTATATGATCCTGAGAAAACAAGTTATGAGAAAATTCTGAAACTATTTCTCGAAACGCATGACCCGACTCAGGTCGGCAGACAGGGACCGGATATTGGTGATCAGTATCGCTCTGAAATTTTCTATCTTAACGAAGATCAGAAGAAAATCGCCGAGAAATATATTAATATTTTGAAATCCAAGGGATTAAAAGTTGCAACTGCAGTTACAAAAGCCACTGAGTTTTATCCGGCTGAGGAATACCATCAGGATTACTACTTCAGGAATGGAAAGGTGCCTTACTGCCACGCCTATGTGAAGAGATTCTGATACTTTCTCTTACCATATATTTTTTAAGAAAATTGATCTTTTAATGACCTAATAATCCCCTAAACAATTAACTTTAGCAGGATAATTGATTTAAGGGAAACATGAGGTTAAATACATATCGAAGCCGAATAAAAGTCTCAAGAAGTAAAAAGTTCTGGTTTATTTTTGCAGGTTTTATTGTTTGTATTGTCATTTTAAGATCAGGCAGGGCTGTTGTAAAATACACCTCCTCTGATAAATACTGTATTTCCTGCCATATTCATCCTCATGCTGATCAGAGCTGGAAACTCTCAACTCACTACAATAATAAATCAGGAACTGTGGTTCATTGCTCTGAATGTCATCTTCCGCCTGAAGGTGAAGGATACATATTTGCTAAGGCAAAGCATGGATTCAAAGATGTTTATGGCTATCTTTTCAAAGACAGTGCGGAGATTAACTGGGAGAAAAAGAAACTGCCTGAGAATGCCAAAGGATTTGTATATGAGAAATCATGCCTTGAATGTCATCAGAACCTCTTTCCAGTAACACTTTCAGTTAAAGGAGGTAATGCACATCTTTCATATATTTCAGGTCAGGAACCCTTGAGATGTATTAATTGTCATCTGAATGTCGGCCATTATGATAGAAATGCAATCCATGCACATGACACAAGTTTTGGAATTATTGCATCAGCCGATCTTGCTGTTTTTACAGAACCGGCAAGAGTTGATTCTTTTGAGAGCTACACTGAAATGATACCGGGAACAACTGTTTCCTTTGACATGGTTGCTATTCCTGAAGGATCATTTTATATGGGAAGCCCTGATGATGAGAAATTGCGCGATGACGATGAAGGTCCGGTCAGGAAAGTCACATTGTCGAAATTCTGGATTGCAAAAACTGAAGTAACATGGGACGAATATCTTGCGTTTTTCAGGGCTACAGGTTCACAGGGCAGGACTGAAGGCCAGGTTGTTACAAGGAAGAATACAGATGCAATAAGCGGTGCAACGCCACCCTGGGGTGCTCCCGACCAGGGCTGGGGTAAAGGGAAAAGACCGGCTATTACAATGTCATGGTATGCGGCAAATGTTTACTGCAAGTGGCTGTCACAAGTTACAGGTAAAAAATACAGGCTTCCGACTGAAGCTGAATGGGAATATGCCTGCAGGGGAGGAACACAATCTCCCTATTTCTTTGATGGCGATCCGAAAGATTATACTTCGGAAGGATTTCTTAAGAAGCTTTTTGGTCCCGATACAGCAATAATATCTTCAAGAGTAGTGTATAAGGAAAACAGTTCTTTCAGAACGATGGAACCTTCAGCAGTCAAAGCCAATCCCTTCGGTCTTTTGAATATGTCCGGAAATGTAGCTGAATTTTGTGCCGATTTCTATTCCCCCGATTATTATAGTGTTGATAGTTTAAACCTTGCAAATCCGAAAGGACCGGAGAGCGGTAAAGAACACGTAATTCGAGGGGGTTCATTCAAAAGCGATGCAGGAGATGTAAGAAGTGCAGCACGCGATTTTACAAAGACTAAGTCATGGCTTGTAACCGATCCACAGATACCCAAAAGTATCTGGTGGTATTCCGATTGTATCGATGTTGGATTCAGGGTAGTTTGTGAGGCCGACACTGTTTATTGATTTGATTAAAACTGGATGAAATGCAAAATATCGACCGAAGAAAGTTCATAGGAAAAACAGCTGCTGCCGGAATTGCAGTTGCAGGAGCAGCAGCCTTTTTAAACAGTTGCAAAAAAGAAGCAGATAATGAGTCTCTGGGACTTCCTCCGATCCTTCGCGGGGCACCTAAAGGGAAGAAACTCCGCGCAGGTCTCGTTGGTTCAGGTGCGCGAGGTACCGGGGCTGCCATAAACTTTATCAGTTCAGGCCCCGATCTTGAAATAATTGCACTGGCAGATGTTTTCCAGGATAAGATCGATGCCTGCCGTGAAAGATTTGCTTCTTTCAACCTGCCAATTCCTGAGGAGAACTGCTTTGCAGGATTTGATGGTTATAAGAAACTGATGGCACTCCCTGATGTTGATGTTGTTATACTTGCTACACCTCCGCAGTTCAGGCCCGATCATTTTCTTGAAGCCGTAATGACCAATAAGCATGTCTTTATGGAAAAGCCTGTAGCTGTTGACCCGGTAGGAATTAGATCGATTATAACCTCGGCGAAAAAAGCAGAAGCAATCGGCCTTAATGTAGTTACAGGTACTCAGAGGCGTCATCAGGAGGACTACATTGCAACATATAAGCTTGTAAAGGAGGGTGCCATTGGAAGGATCACTTCTGCAAAGGCTTACTGGAACCAGGATCATGTATGGTTCCGTGAAAGGGAAAAAGGCTGGAATGACATGGAATACATGATCCGGAACTGGAACAACTTCTGCTGGCTTTGCGGTGATCATATTCTTGATACACATGTACATAATATTGATGTTATAAACTGGTTCATCGGAAAGCATCCTGAAAGGGCAATAGGATATGGAGGAAGACACAGGCGGGTGACGGGAGATCAGTATGATTTTTTCAGTATTGATTTTTATTATGGAAACGGTGTCAGCTCACACAGTATGTGCCGTCAGATTGACAGTTGTGCAAACGGTACGGGCGAACTTATTATGGGTACCGAAGGCTATACAAACTGTATGAATACAATATGGGATCTCGATGGTAATATTAAATGGCAGTTTAAATATCCGGAAGATGAGAATGGCAATCCGATGAATCAGGTAAAGATTCCTCCATATGTCCAGGAACATATGCATCTAGTATATGCTATCAGAACAGGAAAATATGTAAATGAGGCCGAACAGACAGCAATTTCAACCCTTACAGCAATTATGGGAAGGACAGCTGCGTATACGGGAAAACTTATTACCTGGGATGAGATTTTTAAATCAGATATGGATCTTGGACCTTCAAAAATTGAGATGGGACCTGTTAATATGGAGTTTTTAACCCCGGTACCCGGTACCCCTGTTCTTACATCTGAATCAGAAAGTTAATAATATAAATCCATAACAATGAATAAGAAAACATCCAGAAGGGATTTTATCCGGAGATCGGCAGCTGTGGCAGCCGGTACGATTGTACTTCCAAACATAATTCCATCCACTGCATTGGGAATGGGAGGGAAGCTTTCTCCCAGCGACCGTATTGTCATGGCTACAATTGGAACAGGTTCTCAGGGGACAGGTAACATGAGGGAGTTACTGAAGCTGAAAGGTCAGCTTCAGTTTGTGGCACTTTGTGATGTCGATAAAAATCATCTTGAAGCAGCGCGATCTATTGTAAACAAGGCAAATAACAATAATGATTGCCGTACATATGGTGACTTCAGGGAACTTCTTGCAAAAGAGAAGCTCGACGCTGTTTCAATAGCTCTTCCTGACCACTGGCATGGTATTATCTATACCGAAGCAGCTAATCATAAGCTCAACGTTTATGGTGAAAAACCTATTTGCCGTTCAATAAAGGATGGACAGACTATTGTAAGTGCAGTAAAGAAAAATGGTATCGTCTGGCAGACCGGAAGCTGGCAGCGTTCCCTGTATAATTTCAGGCGGGGAGCTGAGCTGGCAATAAACGGACGTGCTGGAAAAGTTAAATACATAGAGGTAGGTTTGCCTGATGGAGGTAAAGGGATCGGTACTCCTCCTGTAATGAACGTACCACCTGAGCTTGACTGGGATATGTGGCTTGGTCCTGCATTAAAAGTTCCCTATCGCGGAGTTTCCCATTGGGACTGGAGATGGATACTTGATTATTCCGGAGGTCAGATGACCGACTGGGCAGGACATCATATTGACATTGCCAACTGGGGAACCGGGCTTGAAAATACCGGCCCGGTGGAGATTTCGGGAAAAGGAGTTTATCCTGCTGAAGGATTATATAATGCTCCTGTTGAATATGATTTCACTTGCAAATATGCAGGAGGAATAGAAATGCGGGTAGCTAATGCCTCAAGACTGCCCCACAAGATGGGAACAACCTGGTATGGAGACCTGGGATGGATCCACGTTGACAGGGGCAATGTCCTTACAGCCTCTGATCCGAAGATTCTTGATGAGGTTATTGGAGATGATGAAATACATCTTTACAAAAGTGACAGCCACTATCAGAACTTCCTCGATTGTGTCCGTTCCGGAAATCAAACAATTGCTCCTGTTGAAGTTGCATACCGAGCTATCTCGGTCGGGCTTCTGGGAGAAATAGCCATGACCACCGGGCAGACCATAAAATGGGATCCTGAAAACGAGGTGATAATTGACAACCCCAGGGCCAGCAGGCTGCTCAGCAGGCCTTACCGTGCACCATGGACATTGCCAATAGTTTAATTATAAATAAGATACGACATGAAAAAACAATATATCCTTTTCTTAATCATAGCCCTTCTGATTTCCTGTTTTTATGGATGTAAAAAAGATGCAGGCTTTAGAACACTGATCATTACAGGACAGAATAACCATAACTGGCAGGAGAGTTCTCCTGTTCTGAAGAGAATCCTCGATGAAACAGGTATGTTCACATGTGAAATAATGACAACACCCGAAAAAGATGGAGATATGACTGCATTTGACCCGGATTTTTCAAAATACAAACTTGTGGTTATCGATTATAATGGTGACTCTTGGACAGACAAAACAAATACTGCTTTCGTGGAATTTGTTAAGAACGGAGGTGGTGTGGTAATTTACCATGCAGCAAACAACTCATTTCCAGGATGGAAGGAATATAATGAGATGACAGGACTGGGAGGCTGGGGTGACCGGTCAGAAAAAGATGGTCCTTATATTTATTACAGGCATGATTCACTTATAGTCGATAATTCACCAGGAAGGGGAGGTAGTCATGGTCAGCGCAGAGAATTCCTGGTAAGAACCAGAATCACTGACCACCCTGTAACTAAAGGGTTGCCCGTCAGGTGGATGCATGGGACTGATGAGCTGTACAGCGAACTTCGCGGACCTGCAAAGAATATGCAGGTACTTGCCACGGCATTTGCCGATTCAGCTGCAGGTGGAGGCACTATGCGGGATGAACCGATGCTTATGGCAATAACATATGGTAATGGAAGGATCTTTCATACGGCAATGGGGCATGCCGATAAGGATGGAGGTCCTGCCATGCAATGTACAGGTTTTATAGTTACTCTGCAGAGAGGAGCTGAATGGGCTGTAACAGGAGATGTTAACCAGAAGGTTCCCTATGATTTTCCAAGTGCAGCTGGGGTTGTTCTCAGACCTGGCTTTGCTGAAATGACCTTTGAAGATGCCCTTGAAAATATAATGAATTACGATATAGGAAAAAGTACAAAAAGCCTGACCTGTATACAAAACCATATTTCAGGACTGGCAGGTGATGAACAGGGTCTGCTTGAATCAGAGAAGGCTATGGTTGAGGTATTGATAAATGAAAATACTTCTGTTGAAGCTAAAAAACTTCTTCTAAGGGAGCTCAGCTGGATGGGAACTGATGTTTCAGTTCAGGCAATTAAAAAACTGGTAAATAATAACGAAATAAAGGATGAGGCTGAATTTGCCCTTGCCAGGCTTCAGATATCTAACTAGTATATATTTATACTCTGTGTCTTCTCTGTGCCTCTCTGTGTAACTAAAGGAAATTACACAGAGGTTCACAGAGGACCACTGAGGTCCACAGAGAAATAAAATGTAGTATGTTCTCACTGGTTATACCTATATACAATGAGGAAAAGCTCATAGATGAGCTTATTGCCAGGACTATCACTTCTGTTGAGTCCTTTGCGCCTCAATATGAGATCATTATTGTTGATGATGGCAGTACCGACAGGAGTCTTGAGTTGCTTCTTAAATATCAGAAGGATAACAGCCGCATAATTATTCTTTCACTTTCAAAGAATTTTGGTCATCAGTCTGCATTTACAGCAGGACTTGAGCATGCAAAAGGAGATATTGTAGGTATGATGGACGGTGATCTCCAGGATCCTCCTGAACTGCTCGCGGAGATGTACAGAAAAATTACCTCCGAAGATCTTGAAATAGTCAGTGGAAAGAAAACAGGCAGAAAAGGATCCAGGAACAGAAATATCCTTTCTTCAATTTTCCATCTGCTCTTCAAATATATTGGTGAGATAAAGAATATGGAAAATGCAGGCAACTACTCATTGATGAAGAGAGAGGCTGTTGATGCCCTTCTTGCCATGAAAGAAAAGGTCAGGTATCTGCCGGGATTACGGACTTTCATTGGATTCAGGCAGGGATATGTTGAGTTTGTCAGGGATGACAGGTATAAAGGAAAACCGAAAATGAGTTTCAGCAGACTATTCATGCTGGCAACCGATGCAATTTTTTCATTCTCACGATTTCCGATACGATTATGCCTTGTCCTCGGGACTATAGGAACAGTGGTATTTATGACCGTTGGTATATACGTACTGATAGCCAAGGCATACGGATTTGCAATACCGGGCTGGTCCTCAATTCTGTTAAGTATATATTTCCTTGGATCAATCCAGCTGGTATTCCTTGGAATACTTGGTGAATATGTTTACCGCAGTTATAAGGAGAGTCAGAACCGGCCGGTATATTTTGTAAGGAAAGTATATGACGGCAGAGATGAAAAGAGATGAGAGAGGACACTCTTAAATATTTTTTCTGGTCGCTTGCCTTTTTACTTCTTGCTTTTCTTCTTCTAACAGCAGGAAATGCAGGTATTTCCTGTGATGAGGTACTTCATTATAATCAATCCCAGGATGTTTATAAATATTTTGCCTCCCGTGGGGCTGACAAATCCGCACTGCACAACCCGGTATGGCATCTGATGTATTATGGCCAGTCGTATGATAATATTGTAACAGTTCTCATTAACTGGTTCGGCATAGAAGATGTGTATGTATTCAGGCATATTATGAGCTCAATTGCGGGGTGGGTGACAATGATTGTTACTGCCATGTTTGCAATCTGGTTATCCGGATACCGTACAGCCATCCTGGTGTTAATGTTATTTGCCGTAACTCCTGCCTTTATTGGTCATTCACAAAATAATCTTAAGGATATCCCTTTCGCGCTTGGATATATTTCATCTACTTTCCTGATTTTGAAATTTTTGTATAGCGAAAAGAGAAATCCGTTGCTTATTGTGGTTCTTTTAACACTCAGTCTGGCATTTACAATGAGCATCAGGGCTGCAGGTGCGGTGGTAATTCTATACATGTTTCTTTTCTTCCTTATCTCAATTTTGCATAAATACTATTATAAAGGAATTATTGACCTTAAGGAGTTAATTTACAAGTTGCTTCTTCTGATATGTATTTCATTTACTGCATATTTTCTTAGTATTTTGTTGTGGCCTTATGCCCTGCAGGACCCGCTGAGGAACCTGTTGAAGGCATACAGGGTAATGGCAGATTTTCCTGATACATTCAGGCAGATCTTTGAAGGGAAATCCGGGTGGTCTGACTTTATGCCGTGGTATTACCTGCCTAAGTCGATGCTTATAACAATTCCTATAGTTGTTCTCAGCGGAATAGGTTTATTTGTTTTTTTAACGAAACGTTTTTTCAGCAGCGGGAAAGGATTGATATTTTTTCTCCTGATATTTACATTATTGTTTCCGGTTCTGTTTGCAATTTTAAAGAAATCAAATTTATACAGTTCATGGAGGCAGTTCCTTTTTATTTATCCCGCTCTGGTTCTTCTTGCTGCTTCCGCATTCAGCACCCTTTATGAGATCATTTCGAAGAAGTATCTCAGGTTGATAATTTTAATTATTCTGGTATTAATTGCTGTACACCCCGTAAGGTATATGATGAAAAATCCTGAATATTCTTATATATATTATAATCAGATTGTTGGCGGATTGAAAGGAGCATATGGAAATTATGAGACCGATTATTACTATATAAGTCAGACAGAGGCCTCTGAGTGGCTGATAAATTATCTGAAAAATGAGAGGAATGACAGTATCGTTAAGGTAAATGCAACATACTCTGTTGTATGGCAGTTTCGTGAGCATCCGGAGATCCGCACTTCATATATGAGGTATGAAGAAAGAAGCACTTTTGACTGGGATTATGCAATTGTG
>CAYLYN010000188.1:0-9214 GCA_964387565.1 uncultured Rikenellaceae bacterium
ACAGGTTCTTGACAGCTATGACAACAGGACCTACAGGCACGGACAGGCAGGCAGCCTTTACAAGCAACATGCCCCTCTGGTAAATGCCTCCAGGAAGCCCGGGGAATGGCAATCGTATGATATTGTATATACTGCACCTACCTTTGGAACTGATTCGATCACCTATCTGACACCACCAAGAATTACTGTTTTCCATAATGGTGTCCTTATACAGAATAATGTCAGTCTGCGAGGACCGACAGTATATATAGGCATCCCTGAATATTTTGTTAAGAAGCACGGACCCGGAAGCCTGGTCCTTCAGGATCATGGTAATCCTGTTGCATACAGGAATATATGGATACGAGAACTTTGATTTAATATTATCATTATTAATAAAACTAAATTCAAATTTTACCTGACATGAAAGAAAACTCAAATTCAATTTCAAGGCGGTCATTTATCGGAACCACCGGTACGATTGCTGCAGGGTTGACCATTCTGCCAAACACAGTTGTAAGCGGACTTGGACATAAGGCCCCAAGTGACAAGCTGAATATTGCCGGTATTGGCGTTGGCGGTATGGGTAATGCTAACCTTAAGAACCTGAAGTCAGAAAATATAGTCGCTTTATGCGATGTAGACTGGGGTTACTGCAAGCAGAACAAGGTATTCGAAGAATATCCCGGAGCAAAATGGTACTGGGACTGGCGGAAGATGTATGATGAAATGGGAAAATCGATCGATGCAATAGTGGTTGCCACTTCTGATCATTCACATGCAGTAGTAGCCTCCACTGCAATGACAATGGGAAAGCATGCTTATGTTCAGAAGCCTCTTACCCACTCTGTTTATGAATCCAGATTGCTTACCAGGCTTGCAGCAAAACATAAGGTTGCAACACAGATGGGTAACCAGGGTTCTTCAGATGAAGGAGTTAACCAGACAATTGAGTGGATACAGAATGGTGAGATTGGTGAAGTAACCAGGGTAGAGACATTCACTGACCGTCCTATCTGGCCTCAGGGACTTAACAGGCCTGCAAAAGGTGAATGGGTGCCGGAAACTCTCAACTGGGATCTCTTTATCGGACCGGCTCCAATGCGTCCTTTCCATAGTATTTATACACCATGGAACTGGCGCGGATGGTGGGATTTCGGAACAGGAGCGCTCGGTGATATGGCATGTCATATTATGCATCCGGTATTCAAGGCTCTCAGACTTCAGTATCCGACTAAAGCCCAGGGAAGTTCAACTCTGCTTCTGACCGACTGTGCACCCAATGCTCAGATGGTTAAACTAACCTATCCTGCCAGAGTAGCCCCAAAAGGCTCAAAAATAAAGTATCCTGCTGTAGAGGTTGTATGGTATGATGGAGGAATTCAGCCGCCCAAACCGGAAGGATGGCCTGCCGGAAAGAATATGAATGATGCAGGTGGAGGAGTTATTTTCCATGGCACCAAGGATAAACTTATCTGCGGATGCTACGGTGTAAGACCATGGCTGCTCTCAGGAAGGGTTCCAAAAGCTCCTCAGACTGAAAGAAGGGTTGAAAAAGCCATGCAGGGTGGTCACGAACAGGACTGGGTACGTGCCTGCAAGGAAAGTCCTGAATCAAGAGTTCCTTCAAAATCAGACTTCTCAGAAGCAGGACCATTTAATGAAATGGTTGTGATGGGAGTTCTTGCTGTAAGACTCCAGGCTCTTAACAAAGAGCTTGAGTGGGATGGAGAGAAGATGCAGTTTACAAACATCTCTGATGATGAAACTCTTAAGATCTGTATAGAGGATGCATTCAGCATACATGACGGTCACCCTACTTTCAACAAGAAATGGACCGATCCTATGAATGCAAAACAGTTTGCCAGTGAAATGATTAAGCACAATTATCGCGATGGCTACAAATTGCCTGATATGCCTGCTTAATCCTTAGCCTTATCCCCCGGGGGGATGTGGAAAATGTTAATTTTAAACACAGAGTACACAGAGTTCTCACAAAGTACCCAGAGGTAAAACCTTGAATATTAATACTTTGTGGTCTCTGTGTATTTTCTTTGTGACCTCTGTGGTTAACGGATTTTTTATCTACACCCTCGTTGGGGTGAGGTTATATAATATTTCCCTTTAGCCCTATTTCCTCTGCAACGGTTCTCATTCCCATAATGCAGTCAGTAATCAGCTCTTCAGTAGTAACCCCAAGCATAGCTGCACCTTTCTCTATTACAGATCGGTCTACACCCGCAGCAAAACGTTTATCATTCCATTTCTTCTTCACCGACCTTGCCTCCATGTCAAGAACACTTTTTGATGGTCTGACAAGTGCACTTGTGGCAACAAGCCCGGTAAGCTCATCCATTGCAAATATGGTCTTTTCCAGCTGAGTTACAGGCTCAACATCTGTTACAAGGCCCCATCCATGGCTCATTACAGCCCTGATGTATTCCTGAGGCCATTTGTTCTCAACAAGAATCTTTTCAGTCATCCTGCAATGTTCTTCGGGATACATCTCATAATCAAGATCATGGATAAGTCCTATGATTCCCCATTTTTCCTCATCTTCCCCCGATTTACGTGCCATATACCTCATAACTCCTTCAACTGCAAGTGCATGCCTGATAAGGCTTTCGGTTTTGTTGTATTTTTTCAGTAATTCAAATGCTGATTCGCGGGTTGGAATGTTTGAAGACATAAAAATCAGGAATCTGGTTATGGTTTAATAATAATTATTTTTTTGTTTTTACGACTCTGAGAGTTGTTAATCCCCTGTTGGTCTTTATTGTAACATAATAAACTGAGGGAGATAACCATGGTGCAGATATTATAACAGGATTTTTACCGGCAGTAATATTCTTTTCTTTTTCATAAACCTGTGTACCTGCCATATTAGTCATAGTTATCCTTATCCTTTCATCATACCTGGAGTTAATATAAATGGTGAATTGTTCGGTAAATGGATTGGGGTATATTATAAGAGAATCAGTAAGTTCATGCCTGAATTCATAGCTTGCAGTATCATTCAGGAGATAATCGTCACTATTGTTTAATGAATATGACGTGATGTTGTACAGTCCGTACCTGTAGAAGTTTACTTTTTCGGTGAACTCCACAGTTACAGTGTCACCGAATGGAATTATCGGTTCATCGAATAATTCCTCAACAGGTGCTGACTGTTCATTTATCCTGTATGCAAGGTTGAAGCTTTTTATTGTATCCCTGCCGACATTCAGTACCTTGACTGTTATAGGCTCGAATGAATACTTATTCTTTGGCGGGGGAGGGACTACACGTGCAACCTGAAGATCCTTCTCAATATATCTTAATGAACCTATTGTTGCGAAATCTACCATATCGATCCATGCACAATCTGTACCACCGGTGGTGGATCCATCCTTCTTATATATCCATTCGAATTTATTGAAGCCGGCTTTTACAACAGCAGCAAATTTCAACCAGTCCGTTTCACCTGACTTTTTAAGGACCTCTTTATCGTTTATCCTGAAGGAGAAGAAATCAAAATTAAGTTCGGATGATACTTTGTACATGAATTTTAAAGTATCATCATATTCATAATATGTCTTCATTAAAAGGGTTGTCGCTGCATTATGTCCTATTGCACCTGACCTTGCAGAAACAGTTCCGTCAAATGAACCAGAGGAGGTTGTCACCCAGGGCACCTTGTTGATATTTATCCATGGAAAAATATTAAAACTCTGCGCTTCAAAACTCTCTCTTATCTTTCCTACTCTGAATGTGAAGTTATTCTCTATTGTATATGGATCACAATTCAGTGATGACAGAACAGTGAAATAGCTTCCATTGGCAACATAGTCTGCAAGCTGAACTGTTACCGGAATCTCGGTTATCTCCCCAAACCTGAGTACTCCGGATTTAATGTCCTGGTCAAGTATTGTTATCTTTTCAGGATTAGTAGTGGAAACCGAAAAATTACCTGAGGCATCACTGGTCCCGAGGTTCTGAACCTTGTAAATAAGGGTGTATTTTTCACCCGGATCAGCAATGAAATTGCCATTACCATGCTCAGTATCATCCATTATGCATCCGATGACTGTCAGTTCGGGAGCATGAATTGTAATATCGACAGTATATTGTTTTTTTGTCTTATCATCCCCCAGAATAAGTGATACAGGCGCCATGCTAAGATCCGGAGCATTTTTGTCGACCAGTATCTCAAGTCTATCAGCGATTGTTATCTCAGTTTTTGAAGGAAGATTTCCTATATAAGCAGAGTCTTTAAGTATTGTCATGAGATCTGATGTGGAAGAGATCTTTGCATATACATTACTTGCTGATGTATTGCCAAGATTTGCTGCTTTAATACTAAGAAATATTTTCTCTCCGAAATCAGCAGCCTTGTTATTGTTTCCATCTGTGTCGTTAATGCTATTGCCTGAGAGATTGAGATATTCACCACTCACAGATCCGAAATATACAGTTTTAATAAGCGGCTTCCTGTTCTGGCCTGTTACTACTATCAGGCAGGAATCATTTGAGAGGCCGGGCATTGTAAGTTCAACAGCCCCGGAAGCACTTGCATGTGATGCATCCCAGAGAGTATCAAAATGGGATATGGCAAAATATGAAAAGGGTTCTCCGGTGAGTGAAAGAGACTTGATGCCGTTTGGCAACATATCAGGCAGTGTTGTTTTAAATGTGTCAGGGGTACCTGTAACTGGTATTACACTCGGATCACCAACGAGGTTATACACTTCCCAGTAATATTTCTTTTTAGCTGAAGAACTGGCACTTACAGCCAGGTTTCCTGCGAAATAAACCTGTCCCATGGTAACATACCAGTCGGATGGTGATTCTCCATGTGTATGGAAAAGCCTGTCATATGCCCCCAAACCGCTGCCGGTGTAGGTTGGCTCACTTGATATGGCACCCGGTCCCACAGCCCAGAAAAAATCTTCATCCCAGAAAGTATCGGCAGCACCGCCGATAAACCCGATAGCTCCCTTCTTGTCTGCAAGAACCATTTTATTTCCCATGGCTGAGGAATTGGTGAATGTGCTGGTCTGGCAGGCATTACTTATAATGAAAGGGTACATGTTAGTATTTGTTACTGTATCCAGGTCTCCTGATTTAAGCAAAGGTCCAAGCCATCCCGTTGCATCACCATGCCCTGTATAATTAATGAATGACAGTCCTTTTCTGGTGAGTTTTCTTATAGAGTCAGCAACAGAAGGTGAATTGCTGTTTACCTGCTCATAATTAAAATGGTATTCATTAAGCTTGTTCAGACTATTGATATAATTATTGATTGCATAATATATCTGGCCATTTATTATTTTAATATTCCCGGCATCATCGCCTCCTGTCACAAGCGCTCTTGACGAGAAAGTATTTGTCTTATCAAACTGATACTTTTCATATTGAATGATTTTGCTGAGAACATTTTTAAGCTGAGTGGTATCTGATACTGGTAACCTTCCGATAAACATTTCAGGAATATAATCTCCGTCTCCGTCAAATTCACCATAGTACATATCCGTTATGTTTCCGTTTCCGTAGTATGGCACTTTTTTGGTATCTCCTATAATAAGAAGGTATTCAGGTTTTGGCGTTGACGAATTATAGATTCCTGTAAGTGTTGTTTTTATTTCGGAATAGGAATCACCTGCATATTTTTTCCCCCTGTACAATACTTTAAGATCAAATCCTTTCTGGGTTTTCCACTTCAGGAATGGACCAATCAGTTTTCTGAAAGTGGTATCTGTCAGAATAATCATTTTAACCGGTTTGTCAGAAAACCCGGGTATGACTTCACCCGGATCGTAATTAAGAACTGATTTTTCAAGCGTTTCTGAAAAAAGAAGAGATTCTTGCGGCAGAGAGCCAGATTTTCTTTCTGACGAAGCAATATTTGTTATCTCAATTCTCATCGAAGTAATTACTTCGAGAGAATTTGTCCGCGGATTATACCTTACAGGTGATATAATAATATTAGATAACCTGTTATTTCTGAGAGTTCCGACAGGAACAATTCTTACTGTATCAACAGGAATAATGTTCTTTGATGCATATGCCTCCCTGTCGATCCTGAACTCTTTTTTTCTCTGCGTGGCAGATTTTGATTCGCTCTCCTGTGCCGGATAGAGCATTCCTTTCATCTTCTTTGAAGAGGGGTGAAGCCTGGTACTTCTGACTTCAGATATTATTATCTTATAATCGGCTCCTTCAGGGATTGATATTAGCCGGCTCAGCACTGGTAATTCTGGTTTACCTGATTCATAAGTATGTGTATGCCCGGGAACAAATGCCCGGTAGAAGAAGCCATATTCATTTTCTACAGACTCCAAGCTGAGCTCTCCGGCAGAATAATTTATTATCAGCGACTGTCCCTCAATGATGGTACTTTCCCCTTTCAAATCACCTTTAAACTGGTATTTGTAACTTTTCACTTCCTGACCTCTGCCCACCACTGTGAAAAGCATTAAAACTGCTATGAAAACAGTTTGTTTATTTAACCCTAAACACATCAATGTTAAGCAATTAACATTAATCCCTAAATTCAAAACGCAAGTTATTAAAAAATAGTATATCCTCCGATGACATACTAATTTATTTGAATAAAATAATAAGAATTGTAATTTTGGGTTGAAATAATTTGGAGAATCTTATTAAATACTGGCAGACATGATAAAAAATTCAATAAAAAGGATTTCATTATTATTCATAATAACATACTGCATTATGACACCAAATGGATTTTCCCAGGAGTATCCTGCATATGATAAGATAGAAACAGCAGCAGGAATTGTTGAGATGCACTTTATTGGTCATGGATCCCTGATGTTCAAAGTGAACGGATTCGTAATCCATATCGATCCCGTAAAAAGCTATGCTAATTATACTCTGCTTCCAAAGGCTGACCTTATTCTTGTGACGCATGAGCATTACGATCACCTTGATATTAATCTGATTAATGATATTAAGAAGGAGGGAACCCTTGTTTTTACAAATGAGAAGTCAACAGAACAGATAGGATGGGCTATGTCAATGAACCCAGGTGACAGACAGGAGGTTGGCGATGTAGTAATTGAAGCTACAGATGCATACAATATAGTAAATATGAGGGCACCCGGACAGCCCTTCCATCCGAAAGGATCAGGTATTGGCTATATCCTCACAATAGGAGAGAAGAGATTCTATATTGCCGGTGATACTGAAAATACACCTGAAATGAAGGCTCTGAAGAATATTGAGGTGGCTTTCCTTCCGATGAACCTGCCATATACAATGACGCCTGAAATGGTAGCAGATGCTGCCAAAGCATTCAGACCCCGCATTCTATACCCTTATCACTATGGTGATACAAACACTGAAGAGTTAATAAACCTTTTAAAAGGCTCAGGGATAGAGGTTAGAATAAGAAATCTGAAATAATAATAATGAGGAAATACTTCATTGCAGCAGTATTAACGGCTTCATTTTTTAGTACTCTTTTACCTGCCCAGGATATCTCTTTTCCCGAACTAAAGGGTTACAAAAAAAATGTTGACTTTCCGGTTTATTCAAGTGATAATCTCAATGAATTCAACAGGAGCCTGGCAGAAACATACAGGTCCTACCGGTTTGTCGATATGCATCTGGGAGAATACAGGAAAGGAAAAAATGAGATCAGGGTTGAAATAAGCAGATTTGCTGATAAGCTGATGGCTTTCGGGATTTATTCTCTTGGCCGTTCCTCTTCATTTCGCTTTCTTAATCTCGGGTCACAGGGATATTCCGGTAATGGTGTGGTATGTTTTTTTAAAGGCCAGTACTATGTGCATATCAGTATGCTGCCGGGTAATGAAAAGAATATCCAGATGGCTGAATCGCTCGCAATCAGGATTGCAAACATGCTGCCGGGATATGCTGAGATGCCTGCAATGCTTAAACGCTTTCCGGAGACCGGATTAAAAGTCAATGAAGAAAAATATATTAATGAAAAAGTCCTTGGACATAAGTTTCTGACCGGTGCATTTAAGGCTGACTATGAAGTCGGTCCGGATAATTTTTCACTCTACCTGATTGAAAATAATTCAAACTCTGAAACATGGAAAATGGCAGAGGCTTATCTTAATGAGGCTGGAGAGGATATTCCAGAATCGGAAACAGGTAAGTATGTTATCTCTGATGGTTATAATGGAACAATCTTCCTGGCCTGGAGTAATAAGACGATGGTAATAATATCAGGATTGTCAAAAGACCAGGCTGATGTTGCATATAATTATACCTCCGAAATAATCGAATAGCGGGGAAATAATAACGATTATTTTTTAAGTTTTTCAGCCAGAATATGCTCTATCTCTGAAAACTCTTCCTCGGAATATCCCGTACCCTGGAAGATTATTTTCCCGTCTTTACCGATAATTATGTTCCTTGGGATATTCTGTGTGGCATACATACTGAATATTTCACGTTTAGGATCGGGAGCAAAAGGCATTGTAAATCCCTTTTTTTCAACGAAACTCCGGACTTCGCTCTCAGAATGCTCTCTTCCAAGAATTATGAGTACAAAGTCAGGATTGTCTTTATACTTTTCCCATACCTCTTTCTGAAGTACCGGTAATTCAAGATTACATGGAGGACACCAGGTTGCAAAGAAATTTACCAGTATAACCTTTCCTTCAAGTTTAGCAATATCTATTGATTTGCCATCTATGGTCCGGCATTTGAAAACCGGAGCCTGGTCGCCAGTTGTAACCAGTGTTGTAGGATCGGTTTGACTGTAAGTTGTCAGAACAGCTGCAAGCAGCAGGATGCTCATTGTAAAGTTTCTTTTCATATACGACTACTAAGAGAGGTTTTACTTTTAGTATAGCGACTTATGGCATTCCGAACAATTGATATCCTTCCAGTCAGTGCCGATGTCAACAGGATGCTCAAATTCAAGGCTTTCCCTGATTGTTGAATACTTCATCGAATCAGGTTTTCCCTGCCCTATTATTGTGTGACAAAGGTTACAGTCCTTTGAGATAGTCCTGCCTGACTCCGTAGTGAACTGATCATTATGACATCTGAAACAACCTTCTGATTCCTGATGACCGATATGCTCAGGGTAGACATCAGACCTGACTCCCATGGCGGGGAATGTATTCTGGCTGAATCCTGTTTTAACAGACTCTATTGAATTTTCAATAAGATCCTTATTGCTATCATAGAAATCACTGATTTCCGTTTTATAATAACTGGTTATCCCGTCATTAATCTTCATCAGTGCAGTATC
>CAYLYN010000189.1:0-9026 GCA_964387565.1 uncultured Rikenellaceae bacterium
AGAAAAGGTTTAGGTCGGTTTAAATATCAAACATCTGCAATATAAATATTTAAATTTCAGGTTCTGACAAGAACAGGAATGTTTTATGCCAATATTATTTATTGCAAAGTCGTTGTAAGTTAATAAAAAAAATATTTCTCAATAAAGAATGTTGTAAACAAGATTTTTATGATCTGAGGTTTTTAATTAATCTAATTTCATAATTTTATGAGGGTAACCAAGGGCAATTTAAAATACTTAATAAATTATAAAACCTGTATATTATGAAAGCAAAATCATCCCGCAGAAAGTTTCTTGCACAGCTTGGAGGTACATCAATGCTGCTAGCTACCGGTCCCGTAAATATACTCGCCTCAGAAAATGATAAAAGATATCAGGCAGGATATGTTGAAAAATTCAGTCCTAATGACAAAATACGCATAGCTACAATAGGAATGGGTATTATGGGTCATCAGGATACTGATTCTGCCCTGAAGGTACCTGGAGTGGAACTAGTTGCTGCCTGTGATCTGTATACAGGACGGCTCACAAGAGTGAAGGAAAAGTATGGTAAAAACATATATACTACCCGTGATTACCGTGAACTTCTTAACAGAAAGGATATCGATGCAGTAATCATTGCCACCAGTGATAACTGGCATGCAAGAATAGCTATTGATGCCATGAACAGCGGTAAAGCAGTATATTGTGAAAAACCTGTTGTACAGAAGATAAGTGAAGGATTACCTGTTATTGCCGCTCAGAAATCCACAGGTAAAGCAATGCAGGTTGGCAGCCAGAGGGTAAGCAGCATTGTATACCATAAAGCAAAGGAATTGTACAAGGCGGGAGCTATCGGGCAACTCAACTGCATCGAAGCATCATTCGACAGGCAGGATGCACTCGGAGCCTGGCAGTATACAATGCCTACTGACGGATCGCCTGAAACAGTTGACTGGAACCGCTATGTGGAGGGTATGCAGAAAATGGCCTGGGATCCCAAGAAATTTTTCTGGTGGAGAAATTACCGCGATTTCGGGACCGGTGTTGCCGGCGACCTGTTTGTACATCTTCTCTCCGGAATTCATCTGCTGACAGATTCTCTGGGTCCGAAGACAATTTTTGCATCCGGACAGCTTTGCTACTGGAAGGACGGGCGTGATGTACCTGATGTGATGACTGGCATTATGCAATATCCTGAATCGAAGGAGCATCCTGCTTTCCAGGTGATGCTCAGGGTTAACTTTGTAAGCGGTAACGGAGGCAAAGGTGTCACAAGATTTATTGGAAGTGAAGGTGTGCTTGAGATGCTCGGCAATGGATTCAACCTCTCACACAGCATCATGTCGAAAGCTCCTGGAATAGGAGGCTGGGATGCCATCTATTCCTATCCTCAGGCCATGCAGGATGAACTTATGAAAGAGTATAATAAGAAATATTCAGCAGAGGATCAGAAAAGACCAACAAAGCCTGGCGTCAACTATATTGAACCTGAAGGATTTGATGAACACCTTGAGCATTTTAAAAACTTCTTTGATGGTGTCCGTGGAAAGGCACAGCTTGTTGAAGGACCTGAATTTGCCTTCAGGGCATGTGCTCCGACACTTGCATGCAACGACAGCTATTTCCAGGAGAAGATTATCAAGTGGGATCCAGTTAATATGAAGGTTGTTAAATAATTCTGCAGGGACACGCCTCTGTAATCTATCGACGGTATTTTCTTGAATTACCATTGTAGGGACACGCCTTGGCGTGTCCCTACATACCTCAAATTGCATACATGTTATTATTCGATTTCTATATTCTGGAACATGATTTTTCATCAAAATCATTCCGGATTACTTTTTAATCTTTAATTTTACTATGTCCGTTGCAAAAAAACTTGTTTTATTCTATTGGCCATCTCATGAATGGAGACAGGAAACATATCAGGTTACCTGGTTGGGATTATAGTTCAGAAGGAGTCTATTTTATAACTATCTGCTGTAATGATAGAGAATCTTTTTTTGGAAGTTTGATTGACAATAAAATGATCCTTTCTGCTATAGGTGATATGGCTTCCCGTTTCTGGAAAGAAATACCTGAGCATTTTAATCATGCAAGACTCGATGAATTTGTTATTATGCCAAATCATATTCATGGTATAATAATTCTGGATTATTCTCTCATAGGTAAACCTAATATCATGCATGAATCACCAGTAGGGACACGCCATGGCATGACCCTACGACAGGACGGAATCAATAAATTCTCAAACCCCGTAAAAAATTCTATATCTGTAATTATCAATCAATATAAATCATCTTTGAAACGATGGTGCAATAAAAACGGAAATAATTCATTCAAATGGCAATCCCGTTTTTATGATCACATTATTCGTGAAGAAGATTCAATTGAACAGGTAAGAGAATATATCAGATCAAATCCTAAAAATTGGCTGTCGGATGAAATGTTCAAATAGAAAATTATGGTTCCCTGATACCTAAAAGGATATGTGACATGGAAACGAAATTTCAATATATAGAAGGTATTTTCATGAATAATCGTAAAGGGACATGCCCTTTCAACCTATCGATGGTATTTTCGTGAATAACAGTGTAGGGACACGCCATGGCGTGTCCCTACATACATCAAATTGCATACATGTAGGGTCATGCCATGGCATGACCCTACGACAGATATGAATCAACCTTTTATCCGCCAAGCAGGGATTTCATGATATAGAGATCCAGTTCTTCGTAATCTCTCTCCTTCTGGCATTTCAGGATGAACTTTTCATCAATCTTTCTTGAAATCTCCAGCAGTCTGAGAAAGATATCCCTGCTGTTGGAAAGGTGCCTTGTAGCAACATTGTCTTTCTGGGTTCTCATCGCTTTCACATCCAGGCCCACCATCTCTCCATTAGTGCCATAATTGTGTTTATCAAGTATTCTGACCTGGTTGAATGCTCTCCGGAGATCGACAGATCCGAATGATTTATCCTGGTCGAATTTCAATCCGTTCTGGTCATTCAGATGAACTGTCCATAGTTTATTGAATGCCAAGGCAAAACCCATTTCATCGGATGGATCGAGGCCTGCAAGAATTGCATGTGCGCTCTCAATATTCACTCCAACACGTTTGGGATCGCTGCAGAGCATTCCCAGAGCTATCGCGTGACCTGTGGTTGGAATATAGGTATGATCCATAGGTTCATTCGGCTTGGGTTCAATGCAGACTCTAACCTTCGGATCATAGGCAAGCATCTGATTAACAGCCTCAACAATCCTATCTGTTGCAACCTTGCTGTCTTTCGATTCACGGATATAGGTTCCTTCACGGGCAAGCCATAATACAATCAGGTCGGTTCCTAGTGCATTGGCAATATCAATAGAGCGTTTGCTCCTTTCTATAGCATATTTCCTGCCTGCAGGATCATTTGAAGTGTAGGCTCCGTCAACAGTCCGGCTGTCTTCCCAAAGCCTGGGAGCGACAAACTCAGCCACCAATCCATTGTTTTCCAGAATCTTCTTCAGCTCCTTTGCTTTAGCAGCAATCTGCCTGGCTGTAAGATCATTCATTTGAGGAACAGCATCATCATCATGAAACTGAACCCCTTCAAATCCAAGCTTTTTGTAATATTCCAGCTTTTTTGAAAAGCTGATACTTTTTCTTACTTCCGGGCCGAATGGATCTGCCCCTTCATGGATGTTCCATGGTCCGAATGTGAACTTAAATATTCCTGCCATTTCTATGAAATATATTTTATTATTATAAGATCCCCAAATCCCCGGGGGGGCTTGCCCCCGTTCAGCTTCGCTGCCCGCCCCCTAAAGGGGACATAATATCCTGTACTGAATTAAACCCCCTTCAGGGGGTGACCCATTGTCAACAGGGTCGGGGGTAAAGTCCACCCCCGGGGGATTTAGGGGTGGATTTAATAAAGCTGATTTCTTAAACATCCCGCGTCAGTTTTATTTTTCAAGAAGAAGATCAGCAGCCATAACGCAAAAGATATATGTAGCTGCTCCCGGCATCACGTACTCAGTCTGCTGGTAAAGATAAGGTGTTGTCTCCTTTAATTCAGGGAAATCAGGCCTGATAAGAGCTGTCCCCGACATCATGCCTCCAGGAATGTATCCTTCCATTGTTCTGTTTACACCAAAGGCAATTAAAATTGATTTGGGCCCAACACCCGATACAAGTGAAGTGTTTGATGCAGGATGACATCCCAGTACATAATTTACCACATTGAGTATTGGTTCCTTATCAAAAAGGTCAGGGTATTTCTGAAGAAGGTAAAAATATTCGAGGGCAAAATTCTGTATGCTCCAGCCCACACCCCATACAGCAGGTCTCCATTGAATGCCGAATGGTGTTGATGCCAACGCTGAATCGAGCTTTGGTTTATAGTTTTCCAGAGCTTTCCTGACGCTATTATTGAAACTTTCATCATTTATCTTATCTGAAACCCTGGCAACACTCCATGCACTTCTTGATATGCTTTTCTCAATTTCAGGAAGAAGCTCCTTCAGATGCATCAGATATTTTTCCTCTCCTGTAGTGTACAATAGTTCAGATGTTGCAATAATCTCCTGAACCTTTGTATCTCTTGGCACATATTCAGCAGGTGTAAGCACCGGAGGATGAGACTGCTCATAATCCCATGCTTTCTTTGCTGTTTCAATACATTCTTTTGCCAGCTTGTCATCAAAACCTGAAAGGGAACGGCTTGCTGCTGCCAGAGCGGCAGCTACCTTATATTCAAGACCGGTATCCCGGTTTGTAAATGCCCACCTGTCATCATTTACTCCTGAAGTTGTCATGGTTTTCTGACCGGCCTTCAGTCTCTTGTCATAAAACAACTGATCTGTTTGCGATGCCCAGTCTCCAGTGATATTTCTTCCCTCCTTATTTGCGATTATACCATGGAAACTGTGTCCGGCTGCCCTGTATCCTGAAAGCAGGTTCAGAGCTCCCTGTTTTATCTGCTGAAGAAAATCTGGAGTTCCATCAGGCTTGTACATCTCAACGTACCTCTCTTCGAAATTAACAGATGTCTGGTCTGTCTGATTCTTTGTAAGCTCATAAGCAAGGACAAGATAATGTGTGGTACTTGCCTGCGAACCTGCTGCAAGGTCATCATCACCGGCATCATGCCAGCCACCGACATTAAGGTAAGGAATCGGAGTCTGGACTTCATATTTAGTATCTTTAGCCGGATACTGCCTGTACTGGTCTACATGCTGCCAGTCGAGAGGTGCCTGTAATGCATCATCCAGATGACAGGCTCCATGCCATATCTGGGAACGGTCCCTGACCTTCACATGACACATCTGTACCGGGAAGTATCCTTCGAGGGTGGGCTGCCATACTCCTTTACTGAAAATATCACTCTTTATTGAAAAAGGGTATGACTTAATTTTTCCATAAGTAACCATGTACAATCCGGGCTCCTTCACAGAAGAGAAATCAAAAATAGCATATTTGTATCTCAGAAAACCTCCCCATTCCTCAGGGATGCCTGACAATATTTCACTGGTTTTACCATCTTCGGTTATCTTCATAAGTGAAGCTTTTTCGATCTTTTTTGAATTAGGATCAAGTTCCAGTATAGCTTTTTTGATCTGACCGGGGTGGTATCCGACCTGAGAGATCGCTATTACCGGTTCTCTTATCCAGCCAGGAATTACATTTGGTGTTATTGTCCATTCAATTGCATTATCTGTAACGCCTGCAGGTACCTCTGATTTCACAACTATCCATCCTCCGTAAGACTGGTCCCTCTGATCAGTTACAACCATTTCATTTTTAGAGCTCTCCACTGCCACCTTTCTCAAAGGATCCTCAGCAGCCAGTATAAACCTGTAACCGTGTCCCATGGGAACCGGACGGAAAACTCCATCCTCATTTTTAGCTTTTGTTCCCAGAGTCTGATGAGGTATATATCCGAAGGATTCTCCGATCTGATAAGATTTCCCTCTGTAAAGTTGCGGATAAAACTCCATATCAAATGTCAGCTTCTTCTCCCATTCCTTTGGAACAGGCTTGTCAAGATCAACTGCCAGCCTGATGCTGTTTCCTTCGGGCCAGACTCTTATTGAGTACTTGAATCCGAACTCATCATAGTTAACAACCGATTTTATGACCTGGTTAACAGAGTCTATTTCCCGAATTGCTCCCAGGGGATCCGGTATTCTTTTTCCATCAACAGGCTGCATCCTGATGAAGCCATTTGTTGCTATTCTTTCTCCATGATGGACTATAACTATTCCTCCCTGGTGTCCGGATGGATAATAATCATGGAAGGCCATGACTGTAAGGCCTGGTTTCTCGAGATATTCCTTATCATTAACCATCATCTTCTGACCCGACTGGTCCGCAGAACACCCTGCAAGGAAGACGAAAAATACAACAAGAAAGTACAAGCTGATTTTGGTTCTGTCTTTCATAGGTTTTTATTTGATATTATTATTACAAAGTTCTGTCATTCAATAGCTTATCAGCTGCAAGTACACAGAAAATATATGTCGATGCTCCGGGCATTACATATTCTGTCTGCTGCCACAGGTATGGAAAAGGTTCCTTCATTTCAGGGAAATCAGGTCTTATCAGGGCAGTACCGGCAACGTTTCCTCCCGGTATATATGACCACCAGTGCATATTGAATCCATATGCAGGAATTATTGACCGTGCCCCTACAGCTGAAATGAATGATGTACTTGAACCAGGATGGCATCCGAGAACATAATTTACGACATTGCAAACAATTTCCCTGTCAAATAAGCCTGGAAATTCTCTTGTAAGATAATAATGGGTAACCCCGTATTTCTGTATATCCCATCCTATGCCCCATATCCTTGGTCTCCATGGAACACCATAAGGATTTGTGGCAAGGGAAGAATCAAGCCTGGTCTTGTACGATGCCAGTGCCTCCTGAAGTCCTTTGCTGAAATCTTCATTATCAATATATTTCATGGCTCTTGCTGCTGACCATCCGACATTTCCGGCAGCTTCTTTAATTACCGGCATCAACTCCATAAGCCTTTCTTTATATTTCTTCTCACCTGTTGTAATAAGCAATTCAGCAGTAGCCATAACCTCCTGCTGCTCAAAATTTCTTGGGACATAGGCGTTAGGCTGAATTACAGGATCATGAGTCTGCTCATAATTCCATGCACTGATTGCGGTTCTGAGACATTCTTCAGCAAGCTTGTCGTTATATCCTCTCAGAACCCTGCTTGCCGCAACAAGTGCTGTTATAACCTCGTACTCTAGGGAGGTATCTTTGTTGGTAACCACCCATCTGTCGTCAGGTTTTCCTGAACGATTGCCACGAATTTCATCGGGTTTCAGTGATGCATCATAAAGAAGCTGATCAGTAACCTGGGCAACATCTCCGAGAAAGCTTCTTCCTTCCCTGGTCTCAATAATTCCAACTGCTGAATGTCCGAATGCACGATATCCTGAAAGAAGGTTAATTACTCCGTGTTCTATCTGCTGGAGGAAGTCAGGTACCCCATCGGGTTTACGCAGCTCGACATAGAGAGCATCCTGTTTGACAGTGGTCTGATCTACATCAATACCGAACTCCTCTCCTGCAAGTGCCAGGAACAGAGTTGTCTGAGCCTGTGAACCAGCTGCCAGATCGTTATCACCAGCATCATGCCAGCCTCCCCTGTTCATATAAGGTACAGGAGTGAAGGGTTTGAAGTTTGTCTCCGTTGTTGCATATGTCCTGTAACTGTCTACGTGAATTGTATTAACAGGAGCCTGAACCGCATCATCGAGGTGGCATGCACCATGCCATACACGAGACCTGTCACGTATCCGCATATGGCACATCTGCACCGGGAAGTATATTTCAAGAGTAGGCTGCCATACAGAACGCTGATAGACATCCGTTCCTATTCCGAATGGTTCACTGGTGACATTACCATAACTTACGGTATACATCCCCGGATCTTTTATTCCTGAAAAATCAAATACAACATATTTATATCTTAAAAATTTTCCCCACTCTTCAGGCGTAGCTGTCTTTACCTCACGAATATTACCATCATCACCGATCATCCTGAGTATTGCTTTCTCTATCTTGACAGTACGTTCATCAAGTTCAATAACTGCACGTTTAACCTGATCGGGATGATAACCTGCCTGTGAAATACTGATTACCGGTTTCGCAATAAAGCCTGGTACGATATTGGGTGTAATGATCCATTCTATTGCATCCTTATCCACTCCTTCAGGTATCTCTGACCGTACAAGCAGCCATCCTGAGAGAGTCCCGTTCCTTTCATCAACAAGTGACAGATCTCCCTTCACCTGTTCTATCTGCAGCTTTATCATCGGATCTTCAGGAGCCATAATAAGCTTCTTGCCTTTTGCTATGGGAACTGCCCTTGCCCTGCCATCCTGACCAGTAACCATCGGTCCCATCCCCTCAACAGGAATGACTCCTGATTTATTACCCAGGTGCCATGTTTTGCCTGTATAATTTACAGGAAAGAGTTGCAGATCAAAGGTGGCTTTACCTTTCCATTCAGCCGGCAGAGGTTTTTCAAGATCAACAACCAGATGTATGTTATCACCTTCAGCCCTGACTCTTATGTCATAGTTAAAATTGAATTCCGGGGTCCTGACGACCGCCTTTATTTCACCTTTTTCCCGGTCAATTGTTCTCTCAGCTGTAAGAGGACGCGGAAATCGCTTATCACCTGAAAGATCTACATTGATGTAACCATTTGAAGCGGTACGGTCGTCGTGATGAATGAACTCAATGCCTCCCTGATCGCCTTCAGGATAGGAGTTGTGAAAAACCAGAACATTGAATCCCTGAGTCTCGAGATATTCCTGGTCGTTTACTTTCCAGACCTTCTTCCCGGAGTCTCCTGAACAAGCAGCAAGAAGAAAAACCGGGATAATTAATGTAAGAAATCTAAGGTGTTTCATAGTGTAGAATTTTATTAGTTTCAAGTTCCAGGTTTCAAGTTCAAAGTTTCCCCTCCTTTTGAATGTATTAACCCCCTTTAAACTGGACTAATTTCCAAAGGGTTTAGAACTTCAGA
>CAYLYN010000190.1:0-8938 GCA_964387565.1 uncultured Rikenellaceae bacterium
ACCATAACCGCCAGAAACGGATTGATTTTCAATACAAGAATCATGAAAAGGAAGAGTGTTAATCCACAGACGACGATGAATATTGGCATAACTTTATATTTTTCTGTTAATTAAACTGATTTGACATATCCTTTATCAGCTCCTCAAACTTAACAATATCTGAATCATAAAAGATACAGACCGCTCCCTTAAAATTAATATCCCAGATCAGCCCCTTACCGGCATAAGTACTGATGAACTCCCTCCTTACCTTACTTATTTCACGAGTGTTCTCCACATTCCTCAGTGCTAACTTTAATTCCATTCTTGAATAATCCTTATCAACAGCAGCCGATGCTTTCATTATATGATCTGAAGCTGTGGCAAGTTCAAGAAGTCCTCTATATTCTTCAGTAATATAATCAAGTGATATCCTGAATTTCTCAATTCCGGCCCTGATATTTTCATTTTCGGCAGTGGCAAGAGCTAAATCGGTATATTCCTTTGCAGAGTTGAAGTAATGCAGTGCCCTCAGCGAGTAATCGAGGTCACTGATCCTGTATTTCTCAAGGGGACTTATATCCTTTTCCAGCTTTTGAAGCTCAGTGAAATACTTCATATTCGGCTGAGCTTCTGTAACACTTTTATAAGCTGCTTTCATAAGCATTCCGGCATTACTGTAAAAACGCAAAAAATAGTCTTCTTCAAGATCGCTTACAGATGTTTCTGAGTCCCACATCAGTTTTGCTACGGCATAAAAATTCAACGCCTTTGTGCGAACACCCATGAAGCCCACAGGCAGTTCAAATCCGTCAATGCCACACTTTTTGAAGTATCTGAAATCCTCTTCCAGAATTTTAAGAGGAAGAGGTAAAAAGCCAAAGCCGAGGTGTCTTATGTACTTTTCATGGAAGATCAATGGAGAACCGGAAGAATCTGTTATTTTTCTCCAGGAGTCAAATTCTTTCCTGAAATCATCCTTGTAATAATTTCCTTCCCAGCCGTTCATTGCTTTCATTCCTGTAAAAGGAACCGCAAAATCCCTTCCCCATGTACAGACTGTAACAAGCATATCTGAAGGCGGAACCTCATGCCTGGGCGCTTCGAGATGTGACCCGTAGGCAAAATGGTTGAAAATGATATCCGGGAACTCCTTTTTTATCTCACTGTATATCCTTTTGCTGAGTTCAAGATACCTGTCAGCTACTGAACTGTCGGAGCCGCAAAGAGAACAGTTACACCATCCGTAAGTATCGGCAGGCCACACTGTAAAGTATTTGATTTCAGGGTTTTCCCTGAGAAAACCAACTATATTTTTCAGATAGAAACTGACTACCTCCTCATTCCTGGTACAGAACTGGCCTGCTTTCTGACGTTTGCCTTCCCTTTCAGGCCACCAGTCATGATGTTTACTGAAGACAGAATCAGGAAGCATCATAAAATAACTGTGACCACTTATTCCCGGTATCATGTCACGTTTGACAAGTTCATTCATATTCTTCCGGTATTCAGGCCAGTGTTCGTAGCTGTTCTTTCCGTCAAGTCCGAACTGAAAAATATTGATACGGTTCTTGCAGAGCCAGTCGATCCTCTCTGCAAAGTTGCCGAATGCCTCCCTGGCTTCTTCCGAATCAGGACTTCCGATATCATGGGTCTGGTACTGGTATATCCTGTAGCAAAAATCCGGACGTTCAAGAATATTAAGTCCTCCGGCTATTCTGATTACCTCTTCTCTGCTTAGTTGTGGAATGATCTCATCTGAACTATCCGGATAATACCACCTGCACCCCAGCTTTTCGAGGAAATCGTAAACTGCATACAAAGTACCCCTGTTACCTCCTCCGGAAATTACCAGACTTTTATTCCGGGCACGGATAAAAAAATCTTCAATTCCGAGATTCATCTCTTTCCTTTCTGATTCACCGGCATTACCAACTACAAAGCTGAAGCTGTTTCGTGAAGGAAAATTGACAAACCGGCATTCCTCCCCGGTAATCAGTTTAAGGTATCCTGACAGCTCCTCAGCTGCAAATTTTTCAGTGACTGAGGGAGCTCCTGAAATAACTATCTCGATATCTGCAGAATAAATATTTTGTCCCAATAAGAAGAAAACCAAAAAAATCCATGACTTGCTCATGTGTCCAGGGTATAGCTTTAACAGATATTTCTAATTTCTTAAAAGTAGAAATAATATGCAAGTTTCATATATTTCAGGCAAAATCATTTATATTGGACTCAGGAACCGGAATAGAAATTATTCTCATATCCTCTGAAAAAATTAAAATGAACCTTTTTAAGTATCTGCTCCCATTTTTCCTTACACTATCTTCAATCTCATGTGTGAATGAACCGGATAATCCACCGGGATATCCCGAAAAAATTGAAACTGCAGATATACTTAAAGGCTTCCGCGAACCTCCCAAAGGATTCGGGGAGGTTCCTTTCTACTGGTGGCAGGGCGATAGCCTGATAAGGGAAAGATTCATCTGGCAACTTGACCAGCTTGCCGGCAAAGGAATTTCAAGTCTGCAGATCAATTACAGTCATCTTGATTACGGAGGTCTGTCATATGGACTGTCCAACCCAAGCAAGCCGGCTCTGTTCACAGATGCCTGGTGGGATCTTTTTAAATGGTTTGCCGATGAGGCAGGTAAAAGAGATATGAGTGTCAGCCTGAGTGATTATACTATAGGTATAGGTCAGGGATTCGCTATGGACGAAGCACTAGAAGACAATCCGGATATCAATGGTTCTGTGCTTCAATGCAAATCATATATCATGAAAGGCAGGATCAGGTTAAAGGTTCCTGAAAATACGTTAACATTAACTTCTTATAGCTTCAATAAGGACAGCACATTAATACCGGAAAGCAGAGCTGACCTGCTCGGGCAGGTTAATGATTCAGAACTGAATCTCGATCTGGGAAATGAATTTAAAAGAGTCATAATTGTCTACCCGGAAAAGCTCATTCCATCATACGATCCTATGCATCCTGAAAGCGGCAGGGCATACAATGAATATTTCTTCGGAAAGTTTGATAAAGCTTTTCAGGGAAAGGGAAAGGGATCGCTCAATTTTTTCTTCTCCGATGAGCTTAATTTCAGGGTCAGCGGCAATCTCTGGAATGATTTTTTTGCTGAAGAGTTCAGTAAA
Organism: uncultured Rikenellaceae bacterium; assembly: GCA_964387565.1. Lineage (GTDB taxonomy): Bacteria > Bacteroidota > Bacteroidia > Bacteroidales > VadinHA17 > LD21. Next base: position 3,133 of record CAYLYN010000190.1, read on the forward strand.
AGAAAAGGTTACAGGATAACAGACAATCTTGATGCGTTGTTTTTTAACACAGGTGACAAAACAAGTGATATCAGACTGGATTACAATGATGTAATTGTAAGTCTCAGTGAGGAGAATTTCTTCAAACCTGTTTACCGGTGGCATCAGGATCGAGGAATGATATTTGGATGTGATCATGGTGGAAGGGGCCGGGATGTAGCTGAATTCGGTGACTATTTCCGCACACAAAGATGGAACCAGGGACCCGGCTCTGACCAGCCCAACCTCTCAAAAGACATTATCAAGGCAAAGGTTGCAGCGTCAATAGCGCATCTTTATGAAAGACCGAGAGTATGGCTCGAAGGATTTCACAGCAGCGGTTGGGGTACCTCTTCAGCAGAACTTACCGAGGCAATATTCGCAAACTATGTCTCAGGATATAACCTCATGTCATTCCACGGGCTATACTATTCGACAATGGGAGGCTGGTGGGAATGGGCTCCTCCCGACAACCACTTCAGGATGCCTTACTGGCAGCACATTGATCCGTTAATGAAGTCAATGGAACGACTGTCATACCTGCTGTCGCAGGGAGTTCATAAATGTGATGTGGCAGTCATATATCCCACTGAACCTGTGGTGGCTGGAGTTGAAGGAGATAAAGCGGTAAAAACAGCTTTTGAGACCGGGAAAGAGATATACCGGCTTGGTATTGATTTTGATTTCATTGATTATGAATCACTTGCACGGTGTGAAGTAAAGAATAAAGAGCTGCTGGTAGCAGGAGAACATTACAAAGTACTTGTTGTTCCTGCGATGAATATACTGAGGAACACCTCATTGCAGAAAATTGAAGAATTCAGCAAAGAGGGTGGTATAGTAGTATTTGTTGGTGACATGCCTGAAAACCTGTTCCCTTCTGAAAGCAATATACTGATTTGTCAGAAGTCAGCTGATGTATCAGGCAAAATTACGGGCATATTCAACAGAGATTTTACTATTGATGATACAATTCATACACAGCCATATGTAATGCACAGAACTATCGGAAGCATCGAGTTGTTTGCTCTGTATAATATTCCGGAAGGAACCAGGTGCTTCTTCAGGGCAAAAGGTAATGCACAATTATGGGATCCCGCAACAGGAAAGGCTGCATCGCTTGAGAAATTCGCTAAGGAAACTGCTGAAGGAACAATTATTGAAATGCCGTTGTCAGAAAAAGAAATACAACTTATAGTATTTGATAAAAAGAAAAAGAAGACAGATAGTATTTTCCCGCAAAAAAAACTGGTTGAGCAGCTTTCAGTTGACGGTATGTGGGAATCAGAACTCAAACCTCTGCTTGACAACAAATGGGGTGATTATCAGCTTCCGGCAAAAGATGAAATGCTCGGAGCACAGGTAAGGCAGTTAAGACTTACTGAAAATAATAAGAGCAAGGTTGTTACATGTTCTTATGGTCCACAGTTTCTAAAGCTTGGGCCTCTGGTAAAAAGACCTTCGCCGGATGAACTAATCAGTTTATGCAGAGATGAGAAAACTAAATGGGAAACTTATTCATTTTCATGGCACTACGGAGTTGAAGGTGACTACGGTCACCAGGGATGGCACGGGCTTAAAGGAAAAGTCTATGATCAGTTCATCAGGCTCGGGGCAATAGAAGAAAGAAAGATGTCGAAATTCAGGGTGGCTGAGAAAGAGGGTAAGATCTATATATTGAAAACAACCGTGTATGCCCCATATGGCGGGGAATTTGAAATGCTTTCAGACAGCATTAAACCTTCTTTAGTTTTGATTGACAATGATCCTGTTGATCCTTTTGCCGGTAAAGTGACATTAAATAAAGGAGCAAACCAGGTTCTGCTGCTTTTTGACAGGGCATGTTCCACATATGTTGTTTTCAGGGACCCTGAGTCAGAAGAAGCTGAAGCGAAGCCTGTTGCAATGAGATGGTTTGATGATCCCGGAGTTTTACCATTCGACTGCCCGGGAAGCAATTCCGGTATTTTCAGCTTCAGGTCAGCTCCCGGACTAAAATCACTTTCGTTTTCAGCTTATGGGAAAGTAAGTGTCAGGGTAAACGGAGAGCCGGCTGTTGAATCCAATAAGCTGACTCATAAAAATGGCATCTCAGACTATAGTTTTACTGTTAATAAATTAACAGACGTATCATCTGAGGTGGAGATAGCTATCGAATATCAGCCGGGCTACAGGGGAGCCGGAGCATTTAACGGTTATATAGAACAGGAGTGCGAAAAGGGATCCTTACCTGCCGGTGACTGGTCAGAGCTTGACGGTCTCCGTGCCTACTCCGGCGGCATATGGTACAGAAAAACAATAAATATTGAAAAGAAAGCAGATGAATTGACAGAAATAGATCTGGGAGATGTTGTATCTTCAGCAGAACTATTTATAAATGGAAAGAGTGCAGGTATAAAACTGTCTCCTCCATGGAGTTTCGACATAACTACTAATCTGAAGAATGGTGAAAACAGGATAGAGATCCTGGTACTAAACACTATTTCAAATAATTACACCTCAATACCCACAAGGTACAGGGGAAGTATCCGGTCAGGACTTATTGGACCGGTTACAATAAAAACCTATACAGCAAGTCAGAATTAATAAATTATTACCATGAATTATAAACTAATAAGCCTATGCACCGGTGCTGTAGTTTCAGCAGGCTCACTGAATGTCGCTTCTAAAGGCCCTGAAAAACCCAATATCCTTTTTATTATGACTGACCAGCATAACGCCGGATATTTCGGATTTATGGGTCACCCGGTAATAAAAACTCCAAACCTTGATGAGCTTGCAAAACATTCAGCCGTTTTTACCTCAGCTTACTGCGCATCACCTGTCAGTGGTCCGTCAAGAGCAGCTGTATTCACAGGCAAATATCCCCTGCAGAATGGGGTTACAACAAACTGGGTTAAGCTCAGGGATGAATCGGGGCTTCTGACAAAAAAGCTTGCTGAGGCAGGATATTATAACGGAATGATAGGTAAACTGCACCTTACACCTGTTACTGATGATCACGGGTTTCAGTTCAGGAGGATTTGCGACTCACCTTATGACCTTTACGACAAGGAAGAGATTGTGGAAAATGATTATCTAAAATGGGCAGCAGGTGATATGGGAATAAGTCCAGAGCGGCTTGCAGCCCTGGCCGGTGAGAGTGAACGGTGCGGGGTCAAGGACTCACGATTCTGGCTCGGATGGAGCTGGGCCGATGATAAGCACCAGATAACAACATGGACAGGCAATGAGGCTGCTTCCTTTATCAGCAGCTATGACAGGGAACAGCCGTTCTTCCTGCATGTGTCATTCTTCGGGCCGCATCATCCATACTCCACCTCAGATCCCTGGGATAAGATGTATGATCCACAGGAAGTCAGCCTGCCTCCGACATTTGGAAAAAAACAGCCAGGTGCACAGGCTGGGATCAGACCTGATTGGCCTGAGGAAACATGGCGAAAAATTATTGCTGCTTATTGCGGAAATATTAGTGCCATTGATTACCAGATCGGACGCATTATTGAAGCCTTAAAGGATAAGGGTTTGTACGAAAACACTCTAATTGTATTTACCTCTGATCATGGCGACCATATGGGCGATTTCTCACAATTGGGCAAAGGAACAATGCTTGAGAGCAGTGTAAGGGTTCCTCTCCTGGTTAAAGTACCCGGGAAAGAAGCAGAAGAAAAAAGACACAATGAAATAATTAACACGATTGATCTGTATAATACATTTCTTGATTATGCAGGTGAGCCGGCTACCCGCTCGTCATCCGAATCAAGATCACTCATTCCTCTGCTTGCAGGTGAACCCGGCTGGGTGAATGAGACATACTCCAGCATAGGTTCGGCCGACGGGAAAAACGGACAGGTGATGTATATAGAAGATAACATGAAATGTGTCGGCTTTCTGAAGAACGGAGCTATGAAGACAGAGCTTTATGACAGGAGTGATAAAATACCAGATACCCAAAACATAGCTGATAAACCTGAAAATGCAAAGATCAGGGCAGAGATGGAAGCATCGATTATAGAGTGGATGGAAAGACCATAGAAGATCAAAGTCTGAATCTCCAGCCTCCTCTAAATTCAATTGTTGTCTGGTACTGGTCCAGGAATATCATCTCATTGACGCTAAGGGAGATATTGATTCCTGATTTATGAATGTAATTGACTCCCAGAGGTATCTGGATAAATCCGTCACGATACTCATAGCCAAACAATAAACCTGTAAAAGGGGTAATCCTTTTTTCCGAATAATTCGGATTAATATGTAATCTGGCTCCTCCTGACAGATACAGTATCTGTTGCGAGTCTGCACCCATGTTAACCTCCAGGTCAACCTGTGGTGTAAGGAAATAATCCATGGATGAGGTAAACATCAATCCTGCCGAAGATATCCATTTTGCACCACCAATACTGATACCAAGCGGTTTTTCTTTCCTTGGATTCTGGTTGCCCATGAGATCCACAACTCCATTCTTGTATTCTATTTTCTCAATGCGTCCCGCTTTCAAAGAAATGATTGGTCCATCAGGATAATCAGGCATCTTGTATTTCACAACCTTCCCGGTGTTCTCAACTATCTTAACATCAAGCTGTTTATTGTCTTTAGTTTCAATTTTATCCTGTCCTGATGCTAAATAAAAGACAAAAACCAAAAATACCACACTAAGAAATTTCTTCATATTCAGAAATTATTACCTTCTTTTACGAGTATTGACCCGGTTGATTTAAAAACTTCAATCGCAATTGAGAAAAATTCTTCTTTTACAAATATATAATCAGTATTGAATGTAGAAATAACAATGACAGATATTTTATTGTCTTTCAGAGGTGCTGTGATTTCATTTATTATTCCGATCAATGAAAAATCGAGAATGCCTTCCACTCTGAAACCTTTCCACCCTTTACTCGATTTAATATTATCAAACATAGTGGTACAATTTGTCACAATTGAAACCTCTTCCCCGGTTTTTGTAACTGAATAGAATCCGGATTCGAATATCTCTAACGGAATATCCTTATAATCAGCTAACTGATATATAACAAATTTGTCGTCAAGTGGAATTAATGTGATCATTGTCCATATGTATGTTTGTCTTCCCAGCCTCCAGCGTCCAGCATCCAGCGTCCAGCACCATGCGTCGTGCATCGTGCGTCGTGTGCCCTCACCTTAAAAGATGAATCTCACTCACCGACTTAATCGCCCTGTCGGAGAAGAAATCGGCAGCTGCAAATACCCTGAATAAGCCACCGTCCTCATCAGGTTCTGTACGTACAAGAAGGAACTCCTGCTGATCACTCCTGTTAAAGAGCTCAGAAAAGGATATTGCGCTCCTGTAACCATCCTTACCGGCGACACACATCATACCATGCTGAAGGTTCTGCCTGTCAGAAATATAGTATTTCCCTAATATATTTCGCAGCATCATACCATAAAAAGGAGATGTACTGTGTATGCCCCGGCCCCGGCCGTAAAAAATTGTATAAAATGTTACATCTTCTTTGTCATCTACAGGGGAAATTATACCCAGTTGTTTATCTCCTTCAAATAACCTGATCTCTTTTGAATACATGGGTGACATGCCCTTTATTACTGCAAATGATTTTCTTATTGACTTAACTGTGATTTTTACAGGATCGGAAATATTTCTTTCAGTAATAAGGTCGTTGCCTGCAACAATTTTTGAAGAGGAAGGTAAAGGCCAGAGGTCTTTTGATTTGGAAGGTACTATTCTCGAAACACCTGAAGCAATAATAATCCTGTGAAGATTATTGGGATAATATATTTCACCCCAGCTGAA
>CAYLYN010000191.1:0-8695 GCA_964387565.1 uncultured Rikenellaceae bacterium
AGTGAACCTGAAGTTTTGCTTTGATAGCTTTTCTTTCAGGGGAGCAGAGAAATCACGTATCAGCTTATTTCTTGACGCAGTTGTCTGCCTGAGTTTACAATCTATCTCCTTATATTGTTCCGGTTCAAGATACTTCACTGCAAGATCTTCCATTTCCGACTTGATATTGTAGAATCCAAGCCGGTGTGCAAGCGGGGCATAAAGAAAATATGTCTCGGATGCCAAGGGTAACCTCTCCTTTTCCGGTGCACTATCAAGATTCCTCATATACTCCAGTCGTTCAACAAGCTTAATGAGGATCACCCGGACATCATCGGCCAGACTGAGCAGAAGCTTACGGAAATTCTCAGCCTGATATGATGACTGCATTGAATCAATGTCTGTTATCCTGAAAAAGCCCTGAAGAATTTCAACTACCTTCCTTCCAAACTCTTTTTCAAGCTCTTTCTGACTGACTGGCAGATTATTATAGGAATCATGCAAAAGGGCAGTTATTATCGCTGTAAGGCCCAGTCCCATTTCACCTGCAATTATTCTCGCTACTGAGAGGGCATGAAGTATCTCGGGTTCACCGGTAATAGTCACTTTATCACCGCTTGCCGTAACAGCATACTCCAGCGCTTTTCTAATTTTAGAGTTCTCTTCATGACTAACAGAGTTTCTGGCAGCCAGCAACAGCCCTTTATAAGCGGAATAAATTTTTTGCCTGTTTGAAGTCATGGTTTTGCAAATGATCTGTATATAAAAACACCTGAACAAAAAATCCCCGGAAAGTATTGGAACCCCGGGGATTTCAGAAACATTGTCTTAAATTATCTGAATGAGATTCCAAATCCTGTTGAGAACACGTTATAATATGCACGTGTGTAATCAGCATGAATTGTAATTACTGCAAATTTTAACCTGAAACCAATATTTGCCCTCATACCTGAAAAATTCTCTATATCAATAGGATCAAAATCCGTCAGAACACCTGCATCTTCATAAATGTACTCAGTCGGATTAATAGCAGGATTATATGTAGGCAATGGGAAATTACCTGTCAGATTAATGACAGTACTGGTTTTAGTATATCCAAGGCCTCCGTAAATTGTGATTACCGGCAGATTCAATGAAGCCAGAAGGGAGGCATTCCACGCCTGAGAAACAAGTTTGAAATTCTGGTTATCAAAAGCTGTAGACGGGTATTTCGAGCTATAATACTGATTTGCTCCCGGTTCAAGGCCTATTGGTGCATTACTTGTAAGTTTTGTATAACCTCCAAAAAGCGAAACATCAAAAGGCAGCAGCTTATCGCCGGGTATATATTGCATCACACTATGAACAAGTCCGACACCCCAAAGAGACAAATCAAAATCACTAATAGAGATTTTTGGGGTATATCTCACTTTAAATTCAGAACCTAATGGCAAACCGATCCCTGCCTGCAATGAAGGTACAGGAATATATTTCCAGTCAGTTCCCTTCGGAAGATTAAAAGTTACCGGAGCCACTCCGCTTATTGGCGGAGAACTTAAAAGCTGACCTGTAATGTCAGGACCAGAGATTGTTGGCGACATTCCGGTACCGGCAAAGGTCTTCAGCCCTATTTTGGAAACATCAAAAGTATCATCCGTGGAAGGCACAATCCCTGCACTGAGACCTACTGTTATATCAAAACCACCCAGTTTGTGAGGTTTGGCAGTGTTATACCAGTTTCCGTTCAGACCTGCTCCAAATGCATTTGCCCAGGGACCAAAATAAGCTTCGGCAACTCTTGAAGCATCATATTCGCCCGCTTTGATAAAATCAAGATCATCAAACTGGGAAAACAGTAATGATGAAGTGATTGCAAAGACAACAGTTAATGACAATATTCGTTTATGAAATGACTTCCTCATAATAAATCCTTTTAAATATTAACAATTAGATACAAATATAGTTAAAAATATTACGGCAATAAAGACTTAATATGCTGTTAAGATAAACATATTACAGACTATGAAACATGTATAAAGGTTGCTCTGAAATTAATATATTTCAGAAAGGTGATGCCACCCTGAAAACTGAAAAAATATGGATTTTATCAAAAGATCTTCTGATAAATTATTACATACTCCTTGATTTATTTGCGGTCATTTATATCCTCGAGACTTTTTAGCTCCTCAATTCCAGTGCTTTTGGAGATATCTGAAATGTTCTTAAGCGAGAACTCCCCTTTTATAGAAATGAGAGAGTTACCGCCCGGACCACCGGTTATGACAAGTAATTCGCTTATCTTATCTCCTTTCTGGCTAATAAGGAATTTGGTCATATCCTTACCCTCTTTGACAACCATCAGCTCTTCATAGACAGAGAAATCGAGCTTTTTTCCAAGCTCATTATAAAAATTGATATTCTTGTTAAGCAAGGTGTCCTCAACCGATAATATCCTAATTGATTTGAGTCGCTGAACAAAATCATCTTCCTTGCTTTCTTCTTTATTCTGATCAGCGAACATGCTGAACATTCTGCTTGAGATTAAAACAGAAGTAAATCCTTCCCTCTCCGAGTATTTATCGAAGAGTTCATCAACCGGGTTTTTCTGGCCATATACCGCCACAGAGAGACAAAATGCCAGAAAAAATGAAAATAAATGTTTCATATCATTAATTATTATTTGTTACTTTTTTCTTCAATACCTGTACTGTCATATCCTGATATTTTATCCAGGTAATCAAGCTTGCTGACTGTTTTCTGAATAATAGAAGATGACTTATGTAAATGAGCAAGGCTCACCTCTTTCATCTCTGATAACCTGGCTACCGGTTCAAGGGCATTGCGCCCCTTGTTCAGGGTGACAGATACATCCATCAAAATCTTCATAGTTTCAGCATATGCCACGGCAGGATCGGTGAAGGTATCGACCTGATCGGACTTCTGAATAAAAAAGAAATATGAACCAACAAATAGAGCAAGAGCAGCTGCTGAGCTTATAGCTGAATACAGAATTCTTCTTCTGTATTTAAAGACCTTGTTCTTTTCAATTTCATCAATTGCGTCAATAATCCTGCTTTCAAATCCTGGCGAAGGACCTGTAGCCTCACGTTCCCTGTTATAGAAATTAAAAATTTCCTTCTCGTTTTCAAGTTCAGAAGGTACAGAAGCATCTCGAAAAAACTCTTTTAGCAGAGTTTCTTCATCATCTGAAGTTTCCCCTCTATAGTATTTATCGAGAAGTGCGGATATTTCCTGCGTTTTCATATTTAAACTTTTTATATTCATCACGTATCATAACTCTTGCTCTTGAGAGGTTTACCCTTAATGTATTAATATTCTGACCTGTTATCACAGCTATCTCTTCATAAGATAAACCGTCAATCTCTTTCATAATAATTACAGATCTGTATAAATCAGGCAAGCTTTCTATTATACCATTCAGAATCGATGAAGATTCCTTTTGTTCCATAGCCTCTTCCGGTGAAGGTTCTCTATCACGAATGCCATGATGGCCTTCCTGCTCCTCAACTATCATTAACTTATTTCTGCGAAGAATATCAATACAATAGTTCTTTACAGTTGTTATTGCAAAAGCCTCCAGGCTATTATACCTGTCAAGTTCATCAACCTTATTCCAGAGTCTGATAAATACCTCCTGGACAGCATCTTCAGCTTCATCCTTTCTTTTAAGCAGCCGGTAAGCAACCAGGTATAGCTTTCTGCTTAGCTGTAATACCTGGTTGTTGAATTCAATTCTCGTCATACGGCTCACCCTCTTTCTGCAAAGATAAGTCTGAAGAATGGTTATTCCTTAATGCCCGGGATATTTGTACCGTGGTCCTTCCTGGCATCTTCTGAAAATTTCTTGGCTTCTTTCAGGCTCATATTGCCTTTAATCTGGATCAATGCGTTATCATCACCACCAGCAATAAGGAGGAATTCAGAAAATCTATCACCATCCATCCTTACAAACATCCTAAGATCCTGGCGAGCTTCCTTAACTCTCATGAATTCCTCATATTGTGACAGGTCAATATCCTTTATCACGAAATCATAAAAGTTTACAGACTTCTCTTTACTATCATCATCCTCTGTGAGAATCCTGAGTGATGTAACGTTTTTTGGCATGCTTCCATCATTATCATCATCGCATGATAATAATTTAAGAAGGTCTCCATTTATTGATACTGTAACAAATCCATCCTTACCTGCATATTTGTCAAGCAGATTATCAATAGATTTTTGTCCATAAATTATCGTAGCATTAATGATAATTACAACAGCGATTACAAGTCTTTTCATGATATAAGTTTTTAAATTTCTAACTACTCTGAATACATGACGAGACAAATGACAATTCATTACAAAAAAAATCCGGAAACTTTAAGAATCCGGAAATATTTGAAAAGAGGATGGCTATTTTAAGGGTGATTTTGGTTCTTTTGACATCTCATAATAGTATACCCAATCAACAAATGAAGGAACAATACGCTGAAAAAGAGCTGTCAGTCTTGTCTCCCAGGTCAGCAACTTATTCCTCTTTTTCTTTCTTATTCCTTTAATAACCCACCGTGCAACATATTTTGCAGGCATCAGTTTATGTTCATCCCTGGGTGATTCGCCCTGTTCTTCCCCATTTGCCAGCAGAGCATGCCTTCTTATTTCGGTAGTTGTAAATCCCGGTGCAATGATCATTACATGCAGTCCATTCTTGAGATTCTCTATCCTTATTGTTTCCAGGAAACCGTGGATAGCAAATTTAGATGCTGAATAGCCGGTTCGTCCTGGTAATCCATGAAATCCGGCTACGGAAGAGACCCCAATAAGAGATCCTTTGTTCTCTATCAGATATTTAATAGCATATTTAGTGCAATATACTGTTCCCCAGAAATTTACATCCATTAACCGATGAAGTACCTTAAGATCGACATCCTGAAATAATGCTCTCATTGATATACCTGCATTATTTACAAGGATATCAACGGTACCAAATTTCTCAATTGTTTTATCAATAAGGTTTTTGCATTCTTCTTCGATACTTACATCAGTCTTCACATAGAATACATTCTCATTGTACTGTTTTAATTCTTTGGCAATTTCAGAGAGTTTTTCCTCAGACCTGGCAGCCAGAACAACCTTGCTTCCGCTGGATGCAAATTCCCGGGCTGTTGCCTCTCCTATACCTGATGATGCACCTGTTATAATTACCACCTTGTCTTTTAATGACTTCATGATACAATAATTATTTATCACCATGTGTTGGAATGCTAAGGTAGTTAAATTGAATTTCAGACCAAAATCTGATTAACAAACGTTTGACAAAGGATGATCTTAAAATTATATGACATCCTGCCGCGCTGGTGGGTTCGGGATCTGAAATGAAAAAAGCAGCCGTTTGGCTGCTTTGTGATCCAGCTGGGGCTCGAACCGGACCGAGCGTTAAAAATCCCGCCTGTGGCGGGATTTAGCGAAGGTGCCAGACTGCCGCGCCGGCGGGTTCGGGATCTGAAATGAAAAAAGCAGCCGTTTGGCTGCTTCGTGATCCAGCTGGGGCTCGAACCCAGGACCCCATCCTTAAAAGGGATGTGCTCTACCAGCTGAGCTACTGAATCCTCCTTTGTTTTTGCGAGTGCAAATGTAGGATAAAAATATTTTAAATCAAAAAATTGGATTACTTTTTCAGACCAGATTTTAGTATCTCTTTTTTTTTCAAGATCACTATTTTCATTAAGGCATAATAATCAGACATTTACTATCTTGATAAAACTGGAATCTGCCTGTTGATAGATTCTTCAAGCGAAATTAGGGTTTCCGTTCTGACAATTCCGGAAATATTCTGGATTGTATCTGTAAGAATCATTCTGAGATGCTCATTGTCACGCGTATAGACCTTTATAAAGAGCGAATAGTTCCCTGTTGTATAATGACATTCAATGATCTCAGGTATATCACGAAATTTATTTATAACATCCCTGAAATGTCCCGGGTGATCGAGAAAAATCCCAATATAGGCACATGTTTTAAAGCCTACCATTACCGGGTCAACCTTAAATTCAGATCCTTTTATAACTCCTATCTTAATCAGTCGTTGTACCCGCTGATGAATTGCTGCACCGGAGACACCACACTCACGAGCAACTTCCAGATATGGAATCCTTGCATTTTTTGTTATGATATCAAGTATCTTCTTATCAAGATTGTCTATCTGTGTATTTTCTGACATACCTAATTTTTTAAAATTGATGCAAATAATATTTAAAAACTTACAAATTTAAAGATAAAATCAATTTACCTCAGTACTTTTTAAATAATTATAACGGAATTTTATTTATTAATATATCCAATAATCTCTTTAATGTCAGAAAATCCTTTATCAATCATATATTTTTCAATTCCCTCAAGAATTTTCACTGGAGCTAAAGGATCAATAAAAGTTACTGTTCCAACCTGAATGGCACTTGCTCCTGCAAGAAAGAATTCAATGGCATCAGTAGCATTCATTATCCCCCCCATGCCAATCACTGGTACCTTAACAGCCTTGGCGACCTGCCAGACCATCCTCAGGGCCACTGGTTTGATTGCAGGACCGGAGAGGCCTCCGGTAACAGTGGAAAGGGAAGGCTTCATTTTATTAGAGTCTATTGCCATACCAAGCAGAGTATTTATAAGTGATACAGAATCAGCACCCTCCTCTTCGACCACCCTTGCAAAGTCGACAATACTTGTTACGTTAGGTGAGAGCTTTACTATCAGTGTCTTCTTATAAACAGATCTGACTGCCCTGGTAACCTCCCGGGCAGAATCTAAATTGGTTCCGAAAACCATACCACCCCTCTTGACATTCGGACATGAAATATTAAGTTCAATGGCAGGTATTTTATCAAGTTTATTAATCCTTTCAGATAGTGAAACATAATCATCTATTGTATTACCATTTACATTTACAATTATATGAGTATTGTAACGGGCTATTTCAGGGTATATATGTTTCTCAAAATAATCAATCCCCTTATTCTGTAATCCTACCGCATTCAGCATACCTGAAGGTGTTTCAGCCATTCTCGGATATGCATTTCCTTCCCTTGGTTCAATTGTTGTGCCTTTAACAACAATACCTCCCAGTCGGGACACATCAAAAAAATCATCAAGTTCAGGTCCGTATCCACATGTGCCTGAAGCAGTAAGAACAGGATTCTTAAAAGGCAGGTTTCCGATATCTATTCCCAGTTTCACCATTTTAATTCCCTGATATTAAAGACCGGCCCTTCTGTACATGTACAGATATTGCCCCTGTTTGTTTCAACAATGCAGCAGAGGCAGATTCCATATCCGCATGCCATAAGATTTTCAAGCGAAACTTCACAGTTAATACTGTGTTTCCGGCAATAATCAGCGATTGAATGCATCATAGGATCTGGTCCGCAACAATAGACAGAGCCTATATTCTCATCTTTAAGAACCGAATGCGAAGTTACAAGGCCCTTTTCCCCTACAGAACCATCTTCTGTTGTCAGGTGGACTTTTCCGATGCTGCTGTACTCATCAACAAGTATAACCCTGTTTTTATTCCTGAAACCAAGAAGATACTCTATTTCAAATCCTCTTTTTTTCAGATATTTACCAAGAAAAAGAAGTGGGGCTATACCTGTTCCCCCACCTACAAGCAGTATCTTTTCTTTTCCTGAAGGCAGGCTAAATGAATTTCCCAGGGGATGAACAACATTAAGATAATCTCCTTTCTTAAGATTGTAGAGCATTGCTGTTCCTTTACCGAGTACCTGGATCAGCATTTTGTACCTGTTTCGGGTAAAATCAACATCGTGAACTGAAATAGGCCTTCGAAGAAAAGTATCAGGGCTGCCTTCTACCTTTACCTGGACAAACTGCCCCGGCCTGAAATCAGGAATTTTACTCTCTGATTCCAGTTCCAGTACGCAGAAATCATCATTAAGAAGCTTATTTTCAACTATTTTTAAGTCCTCAACCCTTTTTGTCATTCAACACTGGTTTAAGGCAAAGATAATTTTAATGCAGGATTTCAGGAAATAAGATGTTGTGTAATTTCCAATTGTTTTAAACAATCTTTCCAGCTCATTTTAAATTTTAGGATAAAATTCTTCAAAGCTGTTATCGTCATAGAACCAGACTATCTTAACAATCAAATTCTTTCTACTCTTCTGCAAATGATCTTTTTCCTTGAAATCCTTAATCCGGACTGCTCCATCAGTTCCTGAAAACATTTCAGAAACTTCAGTATCCGCATTGACAGGATCATTAATGCTTTTTGCAGGCTCAGAATTCTCAAACAACGATGGTGTTTTTCCCTCCTTGTACATGGGACCCTTACCGAAAAGGAGCCAGTCAGAAGATACATTCCTGTATCTCTCAAGCATTTTAATTACAAAATCAAGACTTGGATTGTTCCTTCCTGATAAAATGTGAGAGATACCAGATGGCTGTACACCTATCTCTTCGGCAAATTGTGCTGAAGATTTGTTTTCTGCTATTAAAAACTCACGTATTCGTTCGTTCATACTGATATAACAATATTACAAATGTAAATAATATAGCATTCACGTATGTAATTTTATTTAATTACAAATGTAATTTATATCGATACAAACTGTTAATATAAGAAAATATTTATATTCAAAGTACTGATTATTAGTGCATTAAAAAGTTGTATTATCTAATCATTTACTTAAGTTTAGTACATTATAGTACTGGTATACAGCTA